>NZ_JADYXE010000068.1:0-16760 GCF_015864465.1 Pseudoalteromonas sp. SWN29 | reverse complement strand
TGCATTACTTTTGATAAGACATTCCATGTCGCGTCTGTTAACATTAATCTTGGCATGAGGGTTCGGTGTAACGTTTTTTAGCGAATTCAATTATACCTTATTCTCATGCTGTTTGTTTTTTATACCGCAAAGATCAACACGCCCTAATCTCGTGAAAGATTATACTTTTTCATTTTCTCAACGAGTGTTGTTCTGCGTACACCTAATATCTCTGCAGCGCGAGCTACAACGTAATCATAGCGCTCTAACGCTTGGGTTATTAAGCTAATTTCAAGTTCGGCTAAATAATCTTTAAGTTCAATGCCATCATCAGGCAACAGCCCACTACCCGTTTGGCTAAACTCAGCGTCAGGCTCACTTTCGTAATCGCTAAAACCGGTGCTAAATATATCGTTAAAGGCGTCTTTTTCCATTAACTCTTCAGGGTATTCAGGCTCGTAGGCTTCAACTTCAATGTAACGATACTTATTAGGCAAGTCGGGAATATCGACCACTTTTTCAGGGAACATAATAACCATACGTTCCACTAAGTTAGCAAGCTCACGAATATTACCAGGCCAAGCATGTTCTTTTAAACTCTCAACTGCGCGCTCTGTAAACTTAGCGGTAGAGCCAGTCTGGTCGTTAACACGGCGCATTAACTCTTTTAAAAGCAGCGGAATATCATCAGCACGCTCACTCAGCGATGGGTTTTCGATAGGAAATACATTTAAGCGGTAATATAAATCTTCCCTAAAACTCCCCTCTTCAATCATTGTTTCAAGATTACGGTGCGTGGCCGCAATAACGCGTACATCAGCCTGAATAGCCTTTGTACCACCAACACGCTCGTAGCTGCGTTCTTGCAATACTCGCAGCAACTTAACTTGCATTTGCAGTGGCATGTCGCCTATTTCGTCTAAAAATAGCGTTCCACCTTGAGCAAGTTCAAACCGCCCTTTACGCGCCGATATAGCACCCGTAAACGCGCCTTTTTCGTGGCCAAATAGTTCACTTTCGAGCAACTCTGCCGGAATAGCACCACAGTTAACCGGTACAAACGGTCCATTAATACGCTTTGAAAGCAAGTGTACATTACGGGCAACTACTTCTTTACCTGTTCCTGATTCGCCTAAAATTAAAACATTAGCGTCGGTTTTTGCCACTTGTTCAATTAAAAAGCGAACATCTTTTACGGCTTCTGTTTCACCAACAAGTCCATCAAAGATTTTATGTGGCTTAGTATGCTTATGCTCATTAGGCAGCATGCGCTGATACTGCTGGCAATCGTGAAGTAACTGAGTTGTCACTTCGTGATTAAATGGCTCGCAAATAAGCCCCACTACATTAGCTATACTTAATAGTGGTTTTAGCGTTTCGCCAATTAATAAAAACGGTAATGTTGGGTAGCGTTTAATTAAGCTTTCATGGTCAAGTGATTGCAACGCTCCTAAAATAATCATGCATTCTTGCTGCTGATATTTTTTGCATTCTTGTTCAAAGCAGTCTTCGCTTAATAGTTGAACAGCTTCACCAATAAAGCTAAGTGAAGCATTTAATCCTATTGCGCGGTTGTTATTATTATCTAAAATCAAGATCATATTTAGCGAGCCGTACTTTCACTAATTTGTATAATTAGTTAAATTGTAAGCCAGTTCAGAATGGATGCAAGTGATTGCGGCAGTTTTTTGACATCATTGCCAAAAAACTGCCGTTAAATTAACTATAAGTAATACTTAAGAGCTACCTGTTAACAAATCGAGAGAAAGTTTAAAAATGCCTGTGCTTTTGAACTATGAATATTCGGGATTCTACGTACATTACAAAAGCTTGCAACTTCAGCATTATTCCAATGATAAATACCTGTTAAACAACCAAAAAAATGTCTGTAGTCTACATAATATTCACTTCTTGGTGTTAGATTGTCAGAATGAGGTAGCAAGATTGCAGCACTTGTTTTACGAGTATTAATAACAAGTTTTTCTCTTATTTTGTCACCAGCCATAATATTAAAAACAAAAAAATAATCTACTAAATTTTCGGACTTCCTAATCGCGTTAACAAGACTACTCTGAACAAGTTTTGAGAATTTTATCTTCTCATATGGGATACATATTTCACTTTCATAATCGAGTAACTCAGCTTGAAGTACTAACTTTCGCGCCTCATAATCTTCTTTCGAATAACACTGCTTTCGTTCCTTTGATAGCTCACCAGTTTGTAAGTCTATCCCGCCTTCACCTTTATCAGCTAAAATAATAGCTTTAGGATCAAATGCTTTTATTTCATATGCATCAGCAACCCCTCTAAAATCATTCAATTTAGCTAGTTTCCCCCCTAACAAATATTTACCAGCAAATGGTAGATGATTTTTAGCTGGAAATAACTTTGTGTAATCCCGGTAACGTTTAAAGAATTGCTGCTTTTTTTGTTCTGCTTTAAATTCTAACTCAGGATCAGCTAAGTCATAATAGGTTTGAGGAAAAGGTCCAGCTCCAGTATACCCAAGAGCTAACAAATCCAACTTTGAGCAGTGCCTTGAAATAATAGAGTGTAGTTTTGCTGTATGCTGTGCCGATTCTATACAATCATTCAAGTTCAAGACATTTACACCATCACAACTTACAAATAAAGCCGAGTCTATGTCTGAAGCAGAACCATGTATATTTGGCACCACATATAAATGCGTATCTCCATATAAACTATGCTCTATTGGGGTTACCTCAATCCCATCGGCCTTTGCTTTATATAATAGATAATTATTCTCAAAAACAGGAATTATCACTGGCTTTTTGCCATATTTAGCAAATATTTTATGCAAAAAAATAGGATCATAATGATCTGGGTGAATATGTGAAATATAGATAATATCCGGCTCATTTATGATTTCGAGTGGATTATCTATTAAAGGAAACTGATGCCAAGCTCCATCATATGCTCCCGGTGTAAACCAAGGATCAGTTAGTATTCTGATATCTTTTGTCTCAATTTCTATACAAGCACTATAAATATAACGAACTTTCATAAAGACTTCTTGCTGATTAAATAACTAAGAAAGAAGTCTACATTATATTATAATAAACCTAAAATTGACTCTGCAGATTGATTTGCTTGCCCGCGAAGTGCTATGGATGCTTGAACTAAAATATCGTTAGATATCTTCTGAGAGATAGCCTGTGCATAATCGGTATCTTGAATTCGACTTTTACTTGCAGCAATATTTTCATTTTGCTCACCCAATCCACGAATGGTACTTGAAAGCGTATTTTCAAATGCACCAAGCTCTGCACGCTGACTATTAATTTCATCCGCAGCTTGGTCGCTAATATCAATCGCTGTTTGTGCGCCAGCTTGGGTCGAGATATCAATCCCCGCAATCACACTAGCAATACTGCCATTACCAAGGGTTACACTTTGCGTAGTATTTGCATCTGCCCCAACTTGAAACGATACTGACTGACCATCAAACAAAGGTTTACCGCCAAAAGAGGCATTTTCAAACGTTTCTGTGATTTGACTTTGTAACTGCACCACTTCATCTTGTAAAGCAGCTCGGTCATTATCGTTAAGCGCCCCATTACCTGCTTGAATAGAGAGTTCACGAATACGTAACACGGAATCATTAACCCCAGATAAATTAGATTCTGTTGCTTGTGAGTAAGAAATGCCACCATAAGCATTGCTCACGGCTTGCCCATACCCGTCTTGTTGGGAGGTCAAACGATCTATAATCTGTAACGCAGCGGCGTCATCGGCCGCAGAGTTTACTTTTTTACCTGTAGTAAGTTGCTCTGCAAGCTTATTGCTGGTTTGCTGCGTTTGGTTTAAAAAGTTAGTTGCTGGTGATTGAATTTTCATAACAGGCTCCGACACACTGAATGGTTAAATTATAGCTTAATTTGCCAAATTTTATACTTTGTACCATGTTTAAACTAAATTAACTTGGCATCGAGCTTGCTAACATACTTAGTTAGTAGGTAAAGTACTGAGTTGTGTATTAAATTTCACTTTTTGCGTATTTAACTTTTACATATAACTACGCCAATGATAAATAACTTGGATAAAACAATGTTCGATAACAAAACAATTCTAATTACCGGTGGTACCGGATCATTCGGTAAAAAATACGTAAAAACCTTACTTGAACGATATAACCCGAAAAAGATCATTATATTTTCACGTGATGAGCTAAAACAATTTGAAATGCAACAAGAGTTCGATCAACCCTGTATGCGTTATTTTATTGGCGATGTCCGCGATAAAGACCGCTTAATTAGAGCTATGCGCGGTGTAAATTTTGTTATTCACGCAGCCGCACTTAAACAAGTACCAGCAGCAGAATATAACCCAATGGAATGCATTAAAACCAATATTAATGGCGCTGAAAACGTTATTGATGCAGCGCTGGACAACGATGTTGAAAAAGTTATCGCTCTATCTACCGATAAAGCCGCTAACCCAATTAATTTATATGGCGCTACAAAATTGGCATCAGACAAACTATTTGTAGCCGCTAACAATATAGCTGGTGGTAACCGTACTACTTTCTCTGTGGTACGTTATGGTAATGTGGTTTGTTCACGAGGCTCTGTAGTGCCTATTTTTCAAAAATTTATTGATGAAGGTCGCGACCATATCCCAATTACTCATGAAGAAATGACCCGTTTTTGGATTAGCTTGCAACAAGGCGTTGATTTTGTTTTAACTAACTTTGAACGTATGCTTGGTGGCGAAATTTTCGTGCCTAAAATCCCATCAATACGTATTGCTGATTTAGCAACAGCAATGGCACCAAATCTTCCGCAAAAAAACATCGGGATTCGTCCTGGAGAAAAGCTCCATGAAGTTATGTGTCCTGCTGATCTATGCTTTGAGACGTATGAATATCAAGATCATTTCTTAATAGCCCCAGGAATAAAGTTTAGTAGCCGCAGTAATGATTTTACGGTTAACGCACTAGGGGAGAAAGGCAACAAAGTAAAACAAGGTTTTGAATATAACTCTTTAAGCAACCCACACTTTATGTCACTTGAAGAAATAAAAGCCTTTAACATTGAAGCATTAATTTAAGAAGCTAAATAATGATCCCATATGGTAAGCAATCAATTTCACAACAAGATATTGACGCTGTTATAGATGTTTTAAAATCAGATTGGTTAACACAAGGTCCAAAAGTTCCTGCATTTGAACAAGCGATTGCACAATACTGCAAGGTGAAATTTGCATCCGCAACCAATAGCGCAACATCAGCTTTGCATATTGCTTGCTTAGCTTTAGGCCTTGGTGAAGGCGATACGGTTTGGACATCTCCTATCTCTTTTGTAGCATCAGCAAATTGTGCTTTATATTGTGGCGCAACAATTGATTTTGTTGATATTGATTTAGCAACGGGCAACATGTCAGTTGTTGAACTTGAAAAGAAATTAATTATTGCAGATCAAAGCAACTGTTTGCCTAAAGTGGTGATCCCTGTTCATCTAGCGGGTCAATCATGTGATATGCAATCGATTCATAAGCTTGCTCTAGAATATAATTTTAAAATTATAGAAGACGCCTCTCATGCTATTGGTGCTAAATACTTAAATAAACCTGTAGGCTGTTGTCAGTTTTCGGATATCACTGTTTTTAGTTTTCATCCAGTCAAAATTATCACCTCTGCTGAAGGCGGGATGGCTGTCACAAATAATCAAGAAATAGCAAAGCGTTTAAGGCGTTTAAGAAGCCATGGTATCATATCAGATCCTGCAGAGATGACTGAACAAAGCCATGGACCTTGGTATTACCAGCAAATAGAGCTTGGCTTTAATTATAGAATGACTGAACTACACGCTGCGCTTGGATTAAGTCAACTTAATCGACTCGACAGTTTTGTAAAAACACGAAATATCATTGCAAAACAATTCGATAAATTTTTTACTGAGCAAAATATGCAATCACTGTTAGTTACTGAAGATTGTTACAGCAGCTATCATTTGTATATTTTGCGTTTAGAATTTAGCAATCAAGCGCTGCAAGCTATGATGATAAAACAACTTAGAGCTCAGGGCATACAAGCTCATTTACACTATATTCCAATATTTTTACAACCTTTCTATAAACAGTTGGGCTTTGATAAGTCAGCTTTCCCAAATGCGATGAAATACTACTCAAAGGTAGTTACTATACCTTTACACCCAACACTTACTGCGCAAGAGATTAGCACAGTTAAAAATACAGTTAAAAGTCTTTATCAACAACTCAGCTCAGCTAATAAATCCACGCCATCCCAATAATGATCAAATGTTAATGCTTGCCCTAAAGCGATAGCTCTAATTGCCGTTGTGGCAAGTTGGTTCTGCTCACTCGTGTTTAATCCAAAATAACTAATAGTTTGCAATTTATCAGTTTTTTCTAAATCTAATCGCTGTATCTGGCAAGACAAAACCAAACCATCCCCCTGATGATGTAATAACATATCTGGTGAAAATTCAACTAACTCACAGTGCATAAACTCGTGATATTTATTGATAGCCAATATGTTAATAGTTGCGAGTAAAATCAACTGTTGTAAATGGTATAAGCGATTTGCTTGTGCTGTTTGACTAAACTGCGGTTCACCTTGGCTAAGAGCTAAACGAAGTGCCTGCCAGAATAGATGCTGTAACTCTGATGATGTCTGATACCACAAGATAGCTTTAGGTGAAGAACAAGCTTGTTGTGAAAAAGCATTAAAATCACGAATAAAGCGTGATACAGCAAGGTCAATATCCGCTTCTGTCGTAAGACGAATAACGGCTAACGAATAACGATCTGGAAAACACACTTGATGTTGAACATGCGCTTGTTGATTGATTTTTGCTATTGCATCATCGCCCCCCCAGATGATGCGCATATCGCAATGTTCGCTAAAATGCTCAGTGATTACCTGCGTATCACTTGAATAAGATACGATAACACACAATGAGTTTAATACTGAGTTAGGGTACAACAATAAAAACTCATTAAGCAGTGCTATCAACTGATAAGTTTGCTCACCACTGCGATCACTGATCCTCACTATATTACAGTTACCGCAGAGCATACTCAGTAATAAACTATAGAAATATACTGTATCCACATTGGCCGGTGTTATATGAAAAACCACTCCTCGTGGTTGGCTATGCTCTAGAGCTATAAAGTGTTCTTTCATGGCAAGTAAATTTGCCTTTCGACACCAAAATCCCAATGCTGATACTCCATTCGATTGCTGCTTTTTCAACAAAAACTGCGAGAAAGCGGCAATATCAGCAATAATATCATCGTGAAACGGCACTGCCTGCGCTGATAATAGCGTGAACTCCCCCTGTAACTGCTGCAATGAGGTATGTTTAAATAAAGGTATCACTACAGCCCCTTACTTGTGATTTAGTTAACCGCCCATGTACTGTAAAGTATTTACCCAATCGACCGCATTGGCAGTTATCTTCTCCATGCACAGTGCCTATGTCCTCAGTTAGTAAACGATGCCCAGGGTAACTTTTAGCAAGTACAGACTCAACTTGAATGACCCCTTGTGTATTAAAAGGTAAAGGTTGCTGTGTGGCTGCATCAACTATAGTGATATCAGACCAGGCAGGTGTATGTAAAAAGCCATGTTCACACTCTATGTAAATCGTACCCGTCTGTTCCACCATGCCATAGTAATCATGTACATTAATAGCGCCGAGTTGCTCTGCAACGGCTTGTTTAAATGCCTTATTGGTCACTGCGTGTTGTTGCATTTTTTTCCAGCCACCACCGTGCAGTAAAACTCCTTGTTCAAATTTAACACTTTTACTACATTTCGCTAGCCCTTGGATAAATTGCTGCCAAACAATAAAAGTAAAACCAAACATAAAAACTGGCGTTGTACTATATTTTTCAAAAAAAGCGTCAATTACAGATATGTTTAAAGTCATATCATCATTTAATGCAAAGTGCGGATCACGTCCAAAAAACAACATGCCTTGAATACCTGCTGCGCGGGCGGACATTGCTGATTTTTTTTGTATCGTCTGTTTCGCATCAATAATTAGTATAGGTAAACGTTGTTTACCTAACCAATGTTGCAATGTTTTTGTCAAAATTTTACTTTGTAACTGCGCAGTCTGTGCATCTAATGATATTTTAGATACAGCCCCGCTAGTGCCAGAGGAAGTTAATAAACGATGTTGTTGATCTGCATTTATACTGGATAACAAAAACTGCTTAAATAATGGCACAGCTAATGGCATTGTATCTGAAAATGATTGCTGTAAACGCTGATAATACTCACAATGTTGTTTATGATAACTATCTAAAAACGTAAGTTGGGTATTTAAAAACGCCTGTTTTTCACTTTTTGCTAAACCATACACAGGTAATTCACGCAACTGTTCATCAGTTAAGTGCATGATAATCCACCTTACCGTTACTAAGCCTAGGAATAGCTTTCAAATGAACCACACTAATTAAACGACTATGACATTTAAGCTTATCTGCTAGAAGTTTTTTTATATCAACGTTAGTCTGCTCACTGACATAAGCGATAAAAGAATCCTCACAGCCTGTGCAAATAATTTCTAACGCAAGCTCAGTACTTATCCAGCTTTGTATTTCATCAAGATTAATGCGCTTCCCCGCAAGTTTGCAAATACGTTTAGAGCGACCCACTATTTGATAAAAACCATTTTCAAGACGCTGTGCAATATCGCCGGTTTTGAGTGGTAAATTTTGCGAAAATGAGCTCAACTCTGTGCTTATTGTCGCATAACCACCAAATACATTATCGCCGACCATACATAACTCACCTGATGTATTAAGCGCAGTGATTTCTCGCTCTTCTTCATCAATGAGATGCAGCGATGTATTGGGGATAGCAAGACCGATCACGTTTATATTTTCAACAAAATGCTCAGCAGGTAGATAGGCTATTCGCGCAGTGGCTTCCGTTTGTCCATACATAGTATAAAACTCAACATTATTAGCCTGTGTGTACTGTGCAAGAGCCTGCCATTGCTTATCAAGTAATTTTCCGCCAGCTTGCGCCATATAGCGAATTTTCTGCAAGGGTAGCTTTTCTAACCCTAAGCGTATCAGTAGCTGAAAACTAAATGGCACACCGTAAAAGCTATTTACTTTAAATTTTTGAAACTGCTGCCAAAAGCGTGCTGACATTGGGCTCTCATTTTGTATAACAATAGTAGCTCCCCGCGCTAAGTGGCTATGTAAAATAGACAATCCAAACGAATATGACAGTGGCAAAAACGTCATTGCCACATCGCTGCTTTTTATCGGTAAAAACTCGCAGATTGAAGCACAGTTAGCAGTAAGATTTGCTTTACTTAACTTCACCAGTTTTGGCGAACCAGTTGAACCACTTGTAGATAAAAGCACACTTAGTTCAATAGCTAGTTGATGTTTACACAAGCTAAACGGCTGAATAGTTTGCTCTGTAATTATAGCGTTAACTTGATAGTGATCGTATAAAGCATGTTTTTCAGTATCACTTAATGATGGGTCAACTAAAAGAACAACATGCTGCGTTCTTAATAATGCTAAGTAATAAACAATAAAATTAAGAGAAGAGTTTGCAACCAGTGCAATTAATTCGCGCTCAATTGGTAATATGTGTTGAACATCACTTATTTTCTGCTCAAGTTCTATATAATCAATTACCTGATCATTATAAATCAGTCGCCCTTGAGTATTTTTCGCTGTTAGTTGCCAGAACATTCCAGCCATATTACAACCTTAATCCGCCATCAACTGCAATTGTTTGGCCTGTAATATAAGCAGCTTGACTGCTTAACAAAAATGCCGCTACGTGAGCAATATCTCCTGCCTGCCCTAAACGTTTAAGAGCTGTACGTTGACTGAGTTGTTGTTTCTTTTCATCATCAAAATGAGCCACTAATGGTGTTTCGATAACTCCCGGGGCAAGAGCATTAACCCGAATATTATAACTTCCAAGCTCCTGTGCTAAGCTTGTAGCTAACCCTTTTATAGCGGCTTTCATACTCGCATAAACAACTTGTCCGCTACCTCCTTGCTCTGCAACAACAGAACTAATTAACACTATACTCCCTTGTTTTTTACGAAGCATAAGCTTACTAGCGCCTTGGCAAAGTAATAAAGCCGCTTTTAAATGTATGTGATATTGTTGATCAATTTGTGTATCGCGACTCATCATCAATGGTGCTTCAAGCATATCACCGGCACAATGTACTAGCCCTTCAATATTAATCTTCTGTTGTGAAATCGAGCTAAACAGTTGTTTTATCTGAGCACTGTCACTTACATCAGTAATTTCTGTGAGTATGGCAGCCATGGGATAGCTTGATAATAATTGCTCTTTCGCCATATTTAATTTTTCAGCACTTCGAGCAACTAAAATTACAGCTTTGTGCTGCGCCACAATGTTACTCGCAGTGGCATACCCTATGCCACTGTTAGCGCCTGTGATCAGCGTATAAGTTACTGTGTTAGTCAAATGACACTCCGTACTTAGCTAAAATGTGCTGAGCTTTTAAAAACGAACTCATATCTATAATATCATCTGTATCAAGCATAATATCAAATTCGCCTTCTAGCTCTGCTATCAACATCATATGACTCATCGAATCCCATGTAGGATGCTCAGAATAACTAAGTTCATTGCACACTTCTTCCGGCACAATCTCTAATATATTAACAAATGCAGTGGTGAGCTTTTCTAATGACACATTAACCTCGATTTAAAAAGTGCTTTATTTTAGTTGTTGCTTGCTCAAACTCTGATTGGTTGAGTGAAATGTTGAGCATATGATTATCACTTGGGTGCTCGCAGAGCTGATAGCCAAGCTGTTGATTATAGCGAATTGCAGCCTGGTTTTCCCGTCTTACTTCTGAGTTTAAATATAAAATATTCAAATCATTAAACGCATAATCCAACATAACTAAAGACGGTGCAAAGGCCAGTATATTATTCAGGTATTGTGTATCAGAAATATAAATACCAATACTCGCCGACTCGACCATTTCAAGGTTTTGCTCTGCATGAATATTAATGACACCAATTGCAGTGGTTTTATAATTAATTATAAAGTGTTGCTGATTACAATCCGCAAGCATCACATTAAACCATTGTTGATGATGTTCCCATTCAATAGCATCTCTATTTTTCATTTGAGTTCGAACATGATCAAGGTTTCGCCATTGCCAAACGCGCTCACAATCACTTGCTTTCACTTCACTTAGCTGTACTGCATAATTTGCTAATCGAGAAAGACGCACGTTACTCTCCTAACTTTTTTTGTTTTACATCTTGATTGAGCATAGTAATTTCAGGGTATTGTTTTAAAAAGCCTAAAATATTGATGTACTGCGCAGAACTAATCTCACCAGGGTAAGCCATCACTAGTTGTGTAAACATCTCTAAATCGCTGGATTCATCAATACATAATCGCGCACTGTTTTGGTAATCGCACGGAACTTTAAATTGACTAATTTGAAATAGTTCTGGGTGCTGATACAAGTATGGAGTTACATGCTCTTTTTGAAACTCTTCTATAGCATTCTTTGCTGCCCTTTTTAACGCCTTAACCGACATTACCTCAGCATCAAAACCTCGAATATGTTCGCCAATGTACAGGCTTGAATAATCATCTCCTCGCTCAAGATGATAAGCAATTAATTGATCGACAAGTTGAGCATCCACTAACGGACAATCGGCAGTCAAACGTACAATACGATCATCATCACCCAAGGCAAGCATCTGCACAACATCAGCAAAACGTTGTAACACATTAAGCTTACTACCGCGAAAAACCCTGACACCTTGTTGTAAACAATGCACAGCAACACCGTCGTCATTATTATGATCACTCGTTGCAATTACATGTTCCGTGATGCTTTTCGATAATTTAAGACGTGTAATATGATATTGCAACAACGATTGGCCATTGACAGTTTGTAACACTTTGCCTGGCAGTCGTGTGGAATCATACCGAGCTTGTGAGCATGCGATCACTTTCATTGCTGAACATACTCCAGCTTCATCGCACTACCTTTATTCAATACCTTACTAGCAGACTTACCTAGGATTGAGTTTAAATAACGTGGATGTAAACCAAGGCCGGGTCTAACTGAGCGTAAATTTGTTTCAGTAAATAACTCACCCTGTTTAATATCTTGCGCTATATACAAAGAACGTCTAAATGCGACGTTATCTTGCTCGCTTTTCGCTAAGCGAAAGCTAGGCTCACCAAGCGCGCTAGAGGTCGCTGTTGTAGCATCAACCATCGCTTTAAAAGCACTAGGACTTAATGAAAACGCAGCATCAACACTTGTTGTATCATGTTCTAATTTAAAATGTTTTTCTATAATACTCGCCCCCAGTGCAACTGATGCTATCGCAGCAGTATCGGCTAGACTATGGTCACTTAAACCAACAGGAAGTGCTAAGTGCTGTTTTAAATAAGCAAGTGTTGATAAATTACAGTCATTGATTGGTGTAGGGTAACCGCTGACACAGTGTAAAACTGCTAACTGTTTACCACCAGCTTCTTTTACCGCAGTCACAGCTTCTTCAATTTCATCAAGGGTGGCCATGCCAGTAGACATAATGATTGGCTTACCTGTTTGAGCCGCGTATTGAATCAAACCTATATCTGTAATTTCGAACGAAGCAATTTTATATGCAGGGCAATTTAAGTCTTCTAACAGATCAATTGCAGTTTTGTCGAATGGCGAAGAAAAAAGTGTAATGCCATGTTGCTTTGCTCGTGCGAATAACGCTTCATGCCAATCCCACGGAGTATGTGCTTCTTCATATAAATCATATAAAGTACGGCCTTTCCAAAGTTTATCTTTAACAACAAACTCTGGCCCATCATGGTTAAGTGTAATCGTATCTGGGCGGTAAGTTTGTATTTTAATTGCACTTGCCCCCGTTTTAGCAGCAGCATCAATTAATTCAAGTGCTTTATTAATATCGCCACCGTGATTTCCAGAAAGCTCAGCAATCGTGTAAGGCTGACAACCCTCACCAATTTTAATACCGTCAATAGTAATGTGTTTTTGTAGTTGCCCTACATCAAATTGAGTCATTATTGTTTTTCACTATAAGTCGATTAATTGCATCTAAAATACGTGTGGCGGCTTTGCCGTCGAGCGATTCGTTCGCCACTTGCCTTAAATTACTTTTCTTATCGGCTGATTGTAATAAAAGTAAAGCCTGATGTGTTATATTTTCAATGCTTTGCACGCTGTTGCGCAAATCTAGACCAATATAAGCAGTACCGCATAAAGGCGATAAAAGCGCTTGCTGTTGATTATCGGCCATCACCAAAGCAAGCGTTGGCACACCTAAATAGAGCAACTCGTAAAGGCTCCCCCCTGCACCTGCAATTGATATATCAGCTTGAGCCATAATTACAGCAACATTCATTGCATCTAGATGAAGTGTAATTCGATTACAAGCCGATAAATTCTTTAATTCTTCGAGAGTTTGCTTAGCCATCGAGTTTGTCGCTAGTACATCAATATGCTCAACAGCAGAATGCGACAGTAAAGCATGACATATTTTAGCTGACAACATTTTGACATCAGTACCACCTAAACACACTAATACCCGACCACTTTTTCGAAAAGTAGTATGGGATTGCAATAAAAACTCTTGGCGTATCAGCCTATAACTTAGACCTTGTAATATTATAGATGCATTATGCTTACTCTCAAACGCATCGCTAGGGTTTACTATTAAATCAACCGCTAGAGTAGGCTCATAAGTATTATCATCAAACAAAACTATACAGCTCACACTTTGCTTTAAATTTACAAAATTCGATTCAGTTAAGTGATAATCATCAATTACCAACGCCTCTGTATTATGCAATTGCGTTGTTAAGCATTTTCCTTCTAACAACACTATTTTTATTGGCAGTAAATATAAGCGCTTTAGTACTGTCGGAGCAATATCATGTGCAAACAAAACAATCTGATAGTTTTGCAGTAAAGCAGCTTCAATTAATGCTAACTGGCGCATAATGTGGCCAAAACCAATTGCTTGACCTGCATTTACATAAAATGCGATTTTTCTTTGTTCTTTCATACAAATAAGTGCTCGAAGAAACTATCAAATGACTATGCCTTCAGTTAAGCTTATATTCAAGTACACTAGCAAAATTTACTAAATGGTCTAAATAGTCTAAAGTTTGCTTAATTTTTAATATGTAAATAACAATACAAACACTATGACACAAAAAACAGCCTATATTTTTGGTGCTGGTGACGCCGGTATCGCCGCACACAACTTTTTAAAAGCTCACTATAGTGTAAAGGGTTATATTGATAATGATGCTAAAAAACAAGCAACCCAAATAAATCGTTTGAACATATATGCCCCTGAAAAGGTTCTTCACTTTAAATTTGATTATATTTTTATTGCCAGTGAGTTTTTTGAGCAAATAGAACAGCAGCTTATAACTGAACTTGGGTTGCCACCTCAGAAAGTAAAAGTACTCCCCGCTCACGCGATTAAAATAACAAAGCTTGGAGATAGCAATACCAAACCCCGAGCAACTCAATTACTTGGCCTTATTTGCAAAGCCTTAAGTCTTGAATCGGTAGATTACTTTGTTGATGCAGGTTCGCTATTAGGGATCGTTCGTGATAATGAGTTAATCCCATGGGATGATGATTTAGATATCGCCATCGCTCACCCCCATGCAAAACAGTGTTTAAATACACTCAATAAGCTGATACCGAAACTAGAGCAATGCTTTGGTGTTACATGGCAAGTAGCTATAAATCACGCCAAAAGTGACTACGCAACAATAAAATATAAAGATATTGCCAGTTTTAAGTTACGCCCTGTAACAAATTTAAAAGAATTCCCACAAGTTGATTTTTTCATAAAGTATATTAATGGCGATGAAATGTACCATGTTATTTCATCACGCGGCTTCACCTTTAAAAGTAAGCATATGTTTCATAGAAAAAATATTACGTTTAAAACTCATAGCCTAATGATCCCTACGGAAGCTGAGAGTTACCTACAAGACCACTATGGTGATGACTGGCGTACACCGAAAAAAGAGTGGCATTTAGGACAGATAAGTAATGCAACCGTTTTTAAGGGGGAGTAGATGAAAACGATTTTAACTTACGGTACCTTCGATTTGTTCCATATTGGCCACTTGAATCTACTACGTAGACTAAAAGCAATGGGTGATCATTTAATTGTTGGTGTATCCACAGATGAGTTTAATTTAGAGAAAGGCAAACAAAGTATTTATAAATATCAGGATCGTGCCGATATAGTAGAAGCAATTGATTGTGTAGACTTAGCTATTCCAGAATATAGCTGGGAACAAAAATTAACTGATATAGAAAAATACCATGTAAGTACATTCGCTATTGGCAATGATTGGGCAGGTAAGTTTGATCACTTAAAAAGCCAATGTGATGTTATCTATTTACCAAGAACAGAAAACATTTCGTCTACCGCTGTAAAACAAAGTATCAATATACTAAATACAGCCAAAATCGATGAATTTAAAAAAGCGCTTGATGGTATCAAAGCAATTATAAATACAATTCAGTAAGTTATAACAGGAAATGAAAATGCATCTATCTGCTCAGCCATTAGTATCTATTTTAATGCCTGTTTACAATTGCGCGCCTTTCCTGAATTCTGCAATTGAATCTATTTTAAATCAGACGTATAAAAATTTTGAGCTTCTAATTATTGATGATGGCTCTACAGATACAAGTCTAGGAATAATTAAACACTACTCTTCTGTAGATAAACGCATTAGGTTTATTTCTAGAGAGAATAAAGGCTTAATAGATACAATTAATGAAATGGTTACGCTTGCTGAAGGTGACTACATTGCTCGTATGGATGGCGATGATATTTCACTGCCAACCAGAATAGAAAGGCAATTAACAAAAATAACTTCTGAAGAAAGTATTATTCTCGTTGGGTGCTGGATTAAACTGTTTGGAGAACGCTCTGAAACCTGGCACTACAGACGCACTAACGATGAATCGCAAGTTATTAGTTTGTTTGCCCGGTGCTGTTTAACACATGCTTCCTTTTTAGCACACAAAAGCTTGTTCCAAAAATACCCTTTTAATCCAAACTATACACACTTAGAGGATCTTGACTTCTTAAACCGTGTAATACGTGGAGAAAATGGCAAGATATTATCTATTCCAGAAACACTATATCAATACAGAATACACAACAGCTCTATTTGCAATACCTTTGCCGATATACAAAAACAACGTCGTATCGAATTATTACAAACACATTTGAAGCACTACAGAATTCAATTAAATGTTGATCAACTAAACAGTTACTTTAAGTTTTGCGAACAGCAAAAAGTATTAAACATATCTCAATTAAAAGAAATTTTGTTAGAAGTTTGTACATTATCTCAGCACTCTTTTCCCGATTGCTTTTTGGAGTTTGAACTAAGGTGGCGCACTTACTGTAAACGATTTAACTTTCCTTACGAGTCACTTGATAGCAATCTGTCACAGCGAGTTTCACTTTTATGATGACATTACTTGACGCATTTACTGAACAAAGAGCCCTGAATAACAATTATAAAGATATTGCGGCTTGGAAGCTAGGAGGTACAAACCTAACCAGCTCTAAACACTTTAACCCTGAACATTTATTCTATGGCCCATTAAAAAGTCCACAGATTTTTTCGTACTTAGACAAGGAGATTGATAGTAAGCGTCTAGCAAAGTGCACCTGCCAGTAACTCGTCAAACCGATTAAGCTATTTCTGAATTTCAATTAGGAGATA
>NZ_JADYXE010000067.1:0-16822 GCF_015864465.1 Pseudoalteromonas sp. SWN29 | reverse complement strand
TTCAATTCCAAAGAAATTAAGGGCAATGCGAGAACGAGTGAAACGTTATATTCTTCCAGAAAAAAGAAAACGGCCCAGAAGTAGGACCGTTCGAATTTCAAAAACTCGGTACACCATTAAGTCAAAACATGCTTAACTGAATGGTGTTATCGCTTATTGCGGGGCTTTTTTGTATCTGTAATTTATTCAACGTCATTATGGATAAAATGTTCCATATTAATTGGGTCGTTTCTCTCTTTTTCTATTGCCGTATTTTGCGCACAATTACCTCATCGAAAAGCAAATACCTTTGCTTATATGTTTTCAACCCGAGATAGGGGAAGTTTATGACTCAAGATATTACTCATTACGCAAAAAATAGACAGTCAGCTAAAGCGTACAATCCAACTAAAAAGATCTCTGCTGACAATATTGAAAAAATTAAAGAGTTACTTAGATTTAGCCCTTCAAGTGTTAACTCACAACCTTGGCATTTTATACTCGCGTCTAGTGACGAGGCTAAAGCCAAAATAGCTAAATCAACAGAGCGTTTATTTCCATTCAATAAAAAGTCAATTTTAGATGCATCACATGTACTCGTGTTTGCTAGTAAGTTAGATATTGAACAAGACTATTTATTACGTGTTTTAAAGCAAGAAGAAAAAGACGGTCGTTTTGTAGCAGACCCAATCGCATTTAAAGAGCGCATGCATGGTGGCCGTAACATGTTTATTAACTTGCACAAACAAGATTTTAAAGACGTACAGCATTGGATGGATAAGCAAGTTTATTTAAACCTAGGCGCATTTTTACTGGGTGTATCTACCTTAGGAATTGATGCAACGCCAATGGAAGGAATTGAAGTTAGCGTACTTGATGAAGAATTTGGTTTACGCGAAAAGGGTTATTCAAGCTTGGTTGTTGTGCCTTTGGGGTATAGCGATGATAAAAATGACTTTAATGCCACTCTTCCAAAGTCGCGTTTAGAGTATTCAGAAATTTTAACTGAAGTTTAATTTTTACTTACTGCATTAGCTTAACTGATGCAGCGCTAATCTCTTTGGAGTTAATTATGATCACGCAAATAGTTAAATTTAATATTAAAGACGAATACATCAATCAATTCAAAGCGCTGCTTGAAGATGACAAGCAAGGCGGCAAAGCCGAAACTGGCTTACTAGAAATGCGTTTATATCAGGATAAAAATACACCTGGAGTATTTTTTGCCTACGAACGTTTTGAAAACCAAAATGCGGTTAATTACCACGGTGCACAGCCTTATACGCAAGCTCTATTGCAAGCATTGCCTAATATTAGCGAGTCTGCACCAGAAGTTATGAACTTAAAAGAGACAACGCCAGCACCTTTGCATGAGCGCAATCTTAAAACGCCAAACTCACAAGACGATATATTTATTATCTTCTTTATATTCAAAATTAAATTGCAGTATAGAGCGCAGCTTTTAACCCAGTTTGAAACTCATATTACACAAACGCGTAGTCAAGAAGAGGGTAACCTTATATTTGATTTATACACAATTGAAGGCCAAGACGACACGTTAGCAGTGTATGAGCATTGGCGTAAAGAGTCAGACGTATGGGATATTCACTTTAATCAACCATACGCAATTCAAACCGGTAAATTAATGCATGAAGCCGTAGTAGGCGACCTCGAGCAATATATGAGCTTTGTAACTGAGCTATAAAGTACTTTTTGTAATTTATAAAACTACTTCCCGTTTAGCAAATAGCAGAAGTGACGCTATTTGCTTTTTTTGGTAGTTAAGCTAAATGCTTAGCTACCTTTTTTATTTTGGAAATACCATGAAACCATTTTTTATCAGCGTTAGCTTTTTAGCCTTATTTACACTTAACTCAGCGGCCTTCGCAGCTCCAACTGAAAATGTAATAGAACAATATGGTTTTCCGCTTGCGTTAGTTAATCAGGTGTATACAGGCGATATTACACCTGCAGAAATGCTTAAAAAAGGTCAATTTGGATTAGGGACTGCCGATAATTTAGATGGTGAGCTTGTTGCGCTCAACGGTGTGGTTTATAAAATAGAAGTTGATGGCTCATTAATTAAGGCTCCAGCTAATTTAGCTGCGCCGTATATGACAATGTTTAAGTTTAATCCAAATAAGCGTATTACTTTAAAAAATGTGAGTTCGTTAGCGCTATTAGGTGAGAAACTTAAAGCAACTATGAGCTCTAAAAATAGTTTTTATGCTTATAAAATTACAGGCACATTTAATTATTTAAAAATGGCTTCTGCACAAAAAGTTAAAAACGACAGTGTTCCGCTTATGGAGTATTTAAAAACGCGAGTTATGTACACTAAGCAAAATATTAAAGGTACTTTAGTGGGGCTATATACACCAGAATATTTAGGCAACATTAGTATTCCGGGAATGCATTTTCATTTTGTATCAAACGATTACAAATTAGGTGGGCATTTAGAAGGCATTAGCTTTGATAAAGTGACTGTTGAAATTGAAGAAATAAATAAAATTAATTTAACTCTTCCTCAAGTTGAAAAATTCAGAACTATCGAATTAAAACAAGCCGCTGTGCCTGCTGCAAATAAACACAAGTAATAAGTTTAAAACGTATTAAATGCCAATGTTGGTTAAACACCTCATTGGCATTTTTTATTTTTAGTATTAAAAAGTGCTGAACATTTACTTATTTTTACCGTATAACTGGCTATTATGTTAATTCATCGCTAGCTATGTAATGTTATGTAAAGTAGGTTGAGCAAAATTTGTCAAAGTGCTTGAATTAACCTCATAAATAGCAGTAATTCAGGTTTAATTATGATTTGGCAATGCAAGCCAACCCTATTGGCAATTAGTGTGATGCTGCTTAGCGGCTGTGCGAGTGATTTAAACCCGTCGCAGCGCATGCAAGCGCCCAATAATATACCACAGCAATGGCAACAAGAAGCATCAAGCTCGGTATTAAAAGTACAAGAGCAATGGCTTACACAATTACAAAATCCTACGCTTAATAAATTTGTACAACAAGCACTTAAAAACAATCAACAGCTTTTGCAAACGAGTTACGATGTAGAGATTCAAAAACAACAACTTATAGTATCTGGCGCGGCACTCTGGCCAAGCCTCGATTTATCAACACGTACAAGCCGTAGTAAAGACAACCGCCCTGTAAGTTATAATAACGCGAGCTCTGTAAGTTTAGATTTAACTTATGAAGTCGATTTATGGGGTAAGCTTTCTGATTCAAAACGCGAAGCTAATCTTAATTACTTAGCGCAGCAGGCTAGGTTTGAGCAAGCTAAACAACAGCTTGTGGCTGATGTGGTAACAGGTTGGTTTGATGTTGTAACGTCGCAACAACTACTCGATTTATTTAAACGCAGAGAAGCGAATGCTCAGCAAAGCCTTGATATTATAGAATCGGGTTACCGCCAAGGTATAAACGAAGCTCTCGATGTTTATCTTGCCCGTAATGAGCTCAATACTGAGCGCGCTCGTATTGCTACTCAAACAGCGAACCTATCGGCCTCAGCACGCGTACTAGAACGTTTGCTAGGTGAATACCCAAAGGGTGCCATTACTGCTAGTAGCGACTTACCCGTTATTAATACTGATATCCCACTAGGCTTACCTTCTGAACTTATAACGCGTAAACCCACATTGCGTGCTAGCTGGTATGAACTTTTAGCTACCGATGCATCACTTGCGTATGCGCACAAACAACGCTTTCCAAGTTTAAATTTAACAGCTAGCTTAAGTGATAGCACCGACAGAGTAAGCGATTTATTTTCCCCTTCAAGTCTTGCATGGTCATTATTAGGTAGTATTTCAGCACCGCTTTTTGAAGGCGGACGCTTAAAAGCGAACGAAGAAATAGCGCGCCTTAATACCCAAAAGCAAGAGCAGCTTTATTTACAAACGCTTTACGATGCATTTGGCGATGTTGAAAATGCAATTTCGCAGCAGCAGTCTCTTAAAGCGCAATATAGCAGTACTCTTGAAGCGCAAGAAAACGCGCTTGCAGCAGAGCAGCTTTCGTTTGAGCAGTATCAAAGTGGCTTGGTAACTTATACAACGGTACTTGATGCTCAAGACCGTTCTTTTGACGCGCAAAGTTCTTTAATTGAAATCAAAAATCAATTAATAGCTAACAGAATTAACTTACACATTGCCCTTGGTGGTGATTTTGCAAAACCCTCAAGTGAACTAAAGAGCAATAACGATGAAAACTAAAACTACAAAAATTTTAATCCCCGCCGTAGTTATCGTGGCAACCTTATTAATTGTTATGTTTATCAAGGGCAACCCACCTGAAGCTAGGCGTTCAGGTAAGCCACCTAAAGCAATAATAAGTGTTTCAGCACTTGAGCTAAAACCGCAAAACTATCAAATTATGATAGACAGCTATGGCACGGTAAAGCCGCGTACTCAAAGCTTACTTGTCGCGCAAGCATCAGGACAAATAATACAAGTAAGTGATGAATTTAGAGAAGGTGGTTTTTTTGAAAAAGGCGATGTGCTTTTAAAGTTAGATGATAGAGACCATCAAGCTGAAGTTAAATCAGCGCAAGCTAATTTATTAAGTGCAGAGCAAAGCTTACTTGAAGAAAAAGCTCGTGGCCAGCAAGCCATAACTGATTGGCAGCGTTTAGGTGGCTCTGAAAATGCCAGCAGCTTAGTGCTACGAGAACCACAATTAGCAGCCGCTGAAGCTGAGGTTTTATCAGCGCAGGCTACACTTGAAAAAGCACAGCTTGATTTAGAGCGTACAAAAGTAACTGCGCCTTACGCTGGGCGTATACTCAGTCGCAGTGTTGACTTAGGGCAAGTAGTGAGTAATAACACGCAACTTGCAACTATTTATGCAATCGACAGCGTAGAGATCCGCCTACCTATTAAAAATAAAGATTTGTCGTTTGTTAACCTACCAGAGCAATACCGTGATGGCGCTAAAAACCAAGCTGGTTCTTTAGTTGAGTTTACCTCTGATTTAGTAGGAGAGCAGCAATGGCAAGGGCAGCTCACACGTACTGAAGGCGCTATAGATGAAAATGCACAGCAGCTTTATGTCGTTGCTAAAATTGATGACCCATACAAAGCGACAGCTAATAATCAATATCCTATAAAAATAGGACAATATATAAAGGCGCAAATTACAGGTAAAACAGTGTCTAATGCACTCATAATTTCCAATAGCACAATTTACCAAGGTACTTATGTTTACATTGTTGAAGATGGTGTACTTAAACGTAAAGACATTTCACTTGCTTGGCAAAACGCTACACAGGCAATGATCAAAACAGGCCTAACTGCTGGCGATAAATTGGTGCTAACACCACTTGGACAAGTTAGCTCAGGTACTCAAGTGAGTATTTTAGGTGAGCAAAATGCAGAGCAAACTAAAGGGAAAAGTGCGCAGGGGCAAGGTCGAGGAAAACGCATGTCACAAGAGCAGCTTGAGGAAAAAGCAAAAGAGCTTGGTATTAGCGTTGAAGAGTTAATGAAAAAGCGCCGCGCTGAAAAACAAGGAGGCAGATCATGATAGCTTGGTTTACTAAAAACCATGTTGCTGCCAATTTATTATTAGTAACATTATTATTGTCGGGGCTTTTTAGTTTATCAAATAAGATACCGCTTGAAGTTTTTCCGTCTTTTGAAACCGATATGATAAGCGTAAATGTAAGCTTATTAGGCTCAACACCAGAAGATGTAGAGCAAGGGGTGACTATACGTATAGAAGAAGCAGTTCAAGACTTAGAGGGCATTAAACAAATATTTAGTCGCTCATCAGAAGGTTCTGGCTCTGTTACTATCGAAGTCGAAACGGGCTACGACCCTCGTGAATTACTCGCAGACATAAAAAGTCGCGTAGATGCCATTAATACCTTTCCCGCAGATGCTGAAAAGCCTGTAGTAGCACTTGCTGAGCGCATTAGAGATGTAATCGCTGTTACTGTATCAAGCGTTTATGGCGAAAAAGAAACCCTTGAATACGCCGAAAAAGTTCGGGATGATATTTTGCGTCTACCCAACGTAACGCAAGTAGAGCTAAGTGGTGTTCGTGATTACGAAATTGCTATAGAAGTAAGCCAAGATACCCTTCGTCAGTACGATTTAAGCCTTGCAGAAATATCTAGCGCTGTCGCTAATTCTAGTAAAGATATTTCTGCCGGTAACTTAAAAACGCAAGGGGGAGATGTACTTATTAGCTCTAAAGGGCAAGCTTATCGTAAAGATGAATTTGCCAGCATTGTGGTAAAAAACCAAGCTGATGGCACCATTATCCGCCTTGGGGATATTGCATTAATTAAAGATGACTTTGAAGAAACGCCAGTGCGTACTCGCTTTAATGGTAAGCAAGCGGCCTTTATTGATGTGTACCGTATTGGTCCGCAAAGCGCGATAGCAGTTGCGGATGATGTAAAAAATTACATTAAAGAGGAGCAAAGTTCACTCCCTCAAGGTTTTGAGCTAAGTTATTGGGATGACGACTCAGAGCTTGTTAAAAGCCGTATTTCTACTCTTACTACCAACGCTTTACAAGGCGGTATTTTAGTACTGGCTTTACTGACTTTATTTTTACGCCCTGCAATTGCATTTTGGGTGTTTATTGGTATTCCGGTTTCGTTTATGGGCGCGTTTATAGCGATGCCTATATTTGGCGTAACGCTTAATATTATGAGCCTATTTGGCTTTATATTAGTGCTGGGAATTGTGGTAGATGACGCCATTGTGACCGGCGAAAACGTCTACACCCATTTAAAAACAGCTGAGTCGGGCGAACAAGCTGCAATTTTAGGTACTCAAGAAGTAGCAACACCAGTAACATTTGGTGTATTAACCACCGTAGCTGCATTCCTACCTTTGGCCTTTATTGAAGGGGCACGTGGAGCACTGTTTGCACAAATTCCGGTAGTGGTTATCCCGGTATTACTATTCTCATTGATTGAATCTAAATTTGTATTACCGGCGCATTTAAAATATATAAAACCGCGCCACGAAAAAGGCGAACCTTCAAAATTTGATGCTATTCAACAGCGTTTTGCAGATGGATTTGAAAACGCGATTTTAAAATACTATCAACCGACTTTAAATTTAGCACTGCGTCATAAATTGGCATCGGTAAGCTTGTTTATAGGTATATTTGTAATAATTTTAACTATGGTCACCAGTGGTTGGACTAAGTTTGTGTTTTTCCCACGTATCCCAAGCGAAACGATAAAGGTAGAGCTTACGTTACCTACCGGCACTCCGTTTGAAGTGACTAATAAATATGTGATTGATATGTCGCAAAAAGCGCAGCAATTGCAAGAAAAATACCGCGACCCAGATACAGGTGAAAGCGTTATTTTAAATATCTTAGCAACAACTGGCGGGCGAGGAGGTGTTTCTAATTCAGGCTCTGTGCGCTTTGAAATTACACCTGCTGAAGAGCGTGAATCAGACATAGGTTCTAGTGAGCTTGCAAGTGAGTGGCGTGATTTAATTGGGATTATACCAGGGGCAGAAAGCCTCACGTTCAGAGCTGAAATAGGGCGAAGCTCAGATCCAATTGATGTGCAGCTAAGCGGTACCTCGTTAACTATTTTACAAGATGTAGCTGATCATATTAAAACACGCTTGGCGACTTACCCAACGGTATTTGATATTGCAGATAGCATGTCTGACGGTAAAGAAGAGTTACGCATAGAGCTGACCGATCAAGGCTTAGCGCTTGGATTAAATAGATCCGATGTTGCAGGGCAGGTGCGCAGCTCGTTTTATGGCTCGCAGGTACAGCGTATTCAACGTGGTCGCGATGATGTACGTGTAATGGTGCGTTTACCTATTGATGAACGTCGCTCAGTTGCTGATTTGAAAAACATACTAATAGACACCCCTTCAGGTGGCTCAGTACCGTTATCACATGTGGCTACACTAAGCGCAGGGCAAAGCCCATCGACAATAAACCGTATAGACCGCTACCGTACTTTAAATATTACCGCCGATATTGAAAAAGATAACACCAACATGACGGTGCTTCAGGCCGATTTAGCTGAGTATTTAGATGGTTTAATGCAGCAATACCCAGGTGTTGATTACAAACTCGAAGGTGAAGCTAAAGAGCAAAGAGAGTCGTTTGGCTCGCTTGGCTGGGCGCTCATTTTTGTGTTCTTTATAATTTATGCATTATTAGCTATACCGCTTAAATCGTACATGCAGCCAATTATTGTAATGAGTGTTATTCCATTTGGAATGATTGGTGCAGTGGTAGGGCATTGGATCATGGGCATGGATTTAACCATTATGAGTTTGCTAGGCATGCTTGCACTAATTGGTGTTGTAGTAAATGACTCACTGGTTTTAGTTGATTTTATTAATAAAAAACGCAGTGAAGGCGGCGCTATAATTGACGCAGTTAAGACTGCTGGTGCATCACGCTTTCGTCCTGTAATGTTAACCAGTTTAACTACATTTATAGGCTTAATGCCGCTATTATTTGAAAAAGCGACTCAGGCGCAGTTTTTAATACCAATGGCGGTAAGTCTTGGGTTTGGGATTATTTTTGCGACCTTTATTACCTTATTGTTAGTACCAATAAATTACATGCTAATGGAGCGTTTTCAAGGTTGGTTTAAATAATATAAACCATATAAACGTATTGTGATGATAAAGCTGTGGGTAAGTAATTGCCCGCGGCTTTTTTATTAGTTAAAAAGCATGACGGTAATTGCAGGTAAGTGAATAAAAAGATTAAGTAAAGATGGGATTAAAACGAGAGTTTTATTAAAAAGGTGTTCCCCAAGATACGGTACTCGGTTTCAGTCCTGAAACCAGAAGGTTTCAAGGCGGGAATCTGCGGTTTACCGTAGGCTTCTCGGTACATGCCGAGCCTGCACAATAGTAGACGAACAAAAACCCTGGTATAAAATTTATCGGCTCAGGGACTTAACTAAGCTCCGGTACCCCAGGGAACAATTTAAGTATATAAGACATAATCCAATCCTTAAACCCCAAACGTAAAAAATTAAACTGTTCGCTTAGTTTTTCCACACCTTTAACGCACTATTTACTTTATCGCATGGTTTTTGAGCTTGATCATACAATTAATTGGAGTTGCTTTTTATCGAGTGGTAGCATTGCCTTAACTTGCAAAGCGAAGATTCGATTATGAACGATTTACCAGATTACGAAAAAGCTCAACTGCTTTTAGAAAAAAACGAAATATTTGTATCACCGGCCGAAGCGCATGGTGTAATTAGTGGTTTACTTGCGTGTGGTTTAACCATTGATGACAAAGAATACTTAGGCCTTTTGAGCGATGTGTTTAACGATGGTGAGTCGTTTAGTAACGATTTAAAGCAGTTTTTTGGCACTATTTATAAGCAAGTAGTGGCTAGCTTTAATGATGATGAATTTCAGTTTGATTTATTTTTACCAAGCGACGACGAAACACTCATCGATCAGGCTAATGGCCTCGTATCATGGGTAGCAGGTTTTATGCTTGGCTTTGGCCTAAAGCAAAAAGACTACGGTAAGTTATCGAGCGATGTTAAAGAAGTGATTACTGACTTTAGCGAAATTACTCGCCTAGATACTACCTTTGAAGAAACCGAGGAAGACAGCCAAGCGCTGCACGAAGTGATTGAATATGTGCGTGTATCAGCACTACTTTGTTTTGCAGAGTTAGGTAAAGAGCAGAGCACGCAAAGCACTAAAAAAACACTTCATTAAGCATTCACTTTTAAAAAAGTAAAACGGGTTAGTTAATAATGGTTGAAGTACAAAAGTCAGAATTTAAAGCACGTCGCGAGCGTTTACTTGCTCAAATGGATAAAAATAGCGTTGCTATTATTCCCGCTGCGAGCGAAGTGACGCGCAGCCGCGATACCGAATATGCATTTAGGCAAAATAGCGACTTTTTTTACTTAACTGGCTTTAACGAACCCGACGCCGTTTTAGTACTGTGTAATAACAGCGATACACCTAGTACATTATTTTGCCTTGATAAAGACAAACTAGCTGAAATTTGGCATGGGCGCCGTATTGGTTTTGATAAAGCCAAAAGTGACTACCTGTTTGATGAAGCTTACCCGCTGAGTGAATTAAACGAGAAGCTGCTAGATATGCTAAATGCAAAAGATGCTATTTATTTTGCACAAGGCGCCTACTCTTCATTTGATACCAAAGTGTTTTCGTTACTAGGTATGCTTCGAAGTGGCTCTCGAAAAGGACTCAAAGCACCGAGTACTTTAAAAGAAATACGAGGCATTATTCATGAAATGCGTTTGTTTAAATCGCCAAGCGAGATAGATGTTATGCGAGAAGGCTGTGAAATTAGTGCGCGAGGGCACATGCGCGCTATGCGTTTTTCACATGCTGGAGCTACTGAATTTCAATTAGAAGCAGAGCTGCACCATCATTATGCTATGAACGGCGCGCCGCACCCTGCGTACGGCACAATTGTTGGCAGTGGCGACAACGCCAATATTTTACATTACACACAAAATAGCGATGTATTAAAAAGTGGTGACCTAGTACTTATAGACTCCGGTTGCGAGTTACAAGGTTACGCTGCTGATATAACGCGAACTTTCCCCGTAAATGGACAATTTAGCGAACAGCAAGCCGCGCTTTATAATATTGTACTTAAAGCGCAAGAAGTTGCTTTTGATGAAGTTAAACCCGGTGGTTACATGTCGCATGCTAATAAATGTGCAATGGAAGTAATGACCCAAGGTTTGCTCGAGCTAGGTATTCTAACCGGCGACTTTGACGAGCTAATGGCAAAAGGTGCGTGTAAAGAATATTACATGCACGGGCTTGGGCATTGGCTTGGTTTAGATGTACATGATGTTGGCGACTATAAAGTAAATAACGCTGAGCGTGCATTTAAGCCGGGTATGGTACTGACCATAGAGCCAGGGCTTTATATAAGCGAAGACTCAAGCGCACCGCAAAAATACAAAGGCATTGGCATTCGTATCGAAGATAACTTGCTAGTTACCGAAACCGGCCATGAAAACTTGACCCTAAGCGTACCTAAAAAAATTAGCGATATAGAAGCACTTATGCAAAGTGCTAAAAACGTATAAAGCTCGGAGAGTAAAGTGGCTAAGCAGTTTGATGTAGTTATTATTGGCGGTGGTTTAGCGGGAGCAAGCTGCGCATTAAGTGTGGCTAAAACTAATCCCGCGTTAAATATTGCCGTTGTAGAAGCTAATCAAGTAACCGGCGACTACCACCCAAGCTTTGACGACAGAAGCATTGCACTTGCTCAGCAATCGGTAGAGTATTTACAAAGCCTCAATTTATTTGAGAAAAATGCCCTTTACACCGCAGTAATCAAAAAAGTGAGCGTGTCTGATAGAGGTCACTTTGGCAAGGCGCACATTAATTGCGATGAATTTGCTAAGCCCTCACTTGGTTACGTAGTAGAAGTAAATCCATTTGGGCGAGCGCTTCACCAGCGTTTAACGCAGTCAAATATTACGCTTTTGTGCCCCGATAGCGTAACTGCCATTGAGCAAACTCTGCATAGCAATACACTCACCCTACAAAGCGGCAAGCAATTAAATGCAGCACTATTGGTTATTGCTGATGGTGCGCAATCACCCACACGTAATTTACTTGGGCTTGGCTTTAATACCCAGCCTTATGAACAAGGCGCTATTATTGCTAATGTTGAAGTGGCTGGTGGGCATAATAATCATGCCTTTGAGCGCTTTACACAAAACGGGCCTATGGCGTTATTACCCATGAGCAACAACCGTTATTCGTTAGTGTGGTGTATGCGACAAGAGCAGGTTGATCAGCACATGGCACTTAGTGAGCAAGGCTTTATAAGTGCACTGCAAAGCGCGTTTGGTTATCGCGGTGGTCAATTTACTAAAGTAGGCATGCGAACGAGTTACCCGCTCGTTTACGGGCAAGTCGAGTCTTTAACTGCGCACCGTACAGTGGTTATTGGTAATGCTGCACATGCTATTCACCCTATTGCAGGGCAAGGTTTTAATTTAGGCCTTCGCGACGTGCAAGTACTTAGTCATTTAATAGCAAATAGCCAGCACGATTTAGGCAGCTATGCGTTTACACGTGAATATTCAAAAAAGCGCAGTGATGATATAAAAACCGTAATGAGTTTAACAGATGCACTTGTTAGGCTTTTTTCGAACCCATCGAGAGTGCTCGCATTTGGGCGCAGTATTGGGTTGTTTTCGATGGATTTATTTCCCGCATTAAAAGCGCCATTAGCCAAACAGTTAATGGGGCAAGTTAAACAAGGTAGACGTTTATGAAGCAAGCACAGGTTTGTATTGTAGGTGGCGGCTGTGTCGGGCTAACACTGGCACTTGGATTGGCTAAAGCCGATATAAGCGTCGTTGTGATCGACGGGGCACCAACACAAGCGTTACCAACTAACGAATATGGTTTGCGCGTAAGTGCGCTAAGCATTGCGAGTCAAACCTTGCTTGAGCAATTAAACGTATGGCCCGAAATTATCGCACAGCGAGCGTGTGCTTATACGCATATGGACGTACGTGATGCCGACAGCTTTGGCAAAATAGCGTTTAATAACGAGCAACTTGAGCTTGATCATTTAGGCCATATTGTTGAAAACGATATTATTCGCTACGCGCTTATAAAAGAGCTAGAGCAACAACCAAGCACCACACTTATGTTCGATACGCAGTATCAGCAAATACATCAAAGCGAATCTGACGTATTTATAACGCTTAAAAGCGGTGAGCCAATTATTGCAAAATTGCTGGTGGCGGCCGATGGCGCAAATTCAGCTATTCGTAAGCAATTTAATATGGCACTTAGCTTTAAAGATTACGATCACCATGCGCTAGTTGCGACGGTTAAAACCAAAGAGCCACACGCAAATACCGCACGCCAAGTGTTTTTACCAACAGGGCCACTGGCATTTTTACCACTGAGCGATGCCAACACGCATTCAATAGTGTGGTCTACCAGCCCCAACCATTGCGATGAGCTCCTTGCAATGGACAACACTGCCTTTAATAAAGCCGTAATGGCAGCCATAGATAGCCAATGTGGCTTGTGTGAAGTGCAAAGTAAGCGCGCTGCTTTCCCACTTAAAATGCGCTACGCCCAGCAATGGGTTTCAGGCAAAGTTGTACTTATTGGCGATGCTGCACATACTATTCACCCACTTGCAGGGCTTGGTATGAACTTAGGCCTAAAAGATGCTGCTTATTTAATTGAGCTACTCACAAGTGATAGCAAGGAGTTTGCAAGCACTCGCACACTTCGCGATTACGAGCGTACCCGTAAGCTCGATGCGCAAAAGCACATTGCGATGATGCAAGGGCTTAAAGAGTTATTTGAAGGTGCAAACCCGGTTAAAAAACTTATTCGCGGAGTAGGGCTATCATTAGTTGATAACCTAGGCCCAATAAAGCATCTGTTCGCCAAAGAAGCGATAGGCAAGTAACGTAGGTTGGGAAGAGCGAAGCGAAACCCAACGAGAAAAGCAGTAGTTTTAGCTGCCAGCTTTCAGTCAAAGAAAAACCGATGTTTAATTTAAACATCGGTTTTTTGTTTTAAAATGGTTTTGAATATATTAAAAGCTGCGCTTTTCACGCGAGCAAGCTCTGCGTTTACATGCAAAGTTTAACACTGAGCTTAATTTCACCTGTAGGCGTTTAGCTTGCTGACGCGACGAGCGTAGCTCGTAATTACTATCGTTAGTCAAAAAGCGCTTTGCGTCAAATCAGTTATAAATTCTTTTGTGCTTCATTCACCATATCTTTGAGCGCATCAATTAACATTGGATCTCGCGAGTTTTGTTTAGCAAGCTCTAGTGCATGTTTCATACTGGTAACGGCTTCTTTAAACTGTTTGTCAGCAGCGTACCCTTGCGATAATCGCATGTGAGAGTAAGCAGCATTAGGATAATCGCTAGTAAAGTGTTTAAGCGTAGTTATCGCTTTTTTAGTGTTATCAAACTTTTGCTGGCTATGGGCAAATTCTACGTACACATCTTGTGGAGTTTTAAGCTCAAAACCGTACTTATCACTGAGTGCTTGGTAGTAACCGGTAATGAGGGATACATCAGCAAATCTTCCGTGCTCATCAGTAACTTTAAATATTAGGTCACTAAATAAGTTGATTAGGCTATCGCTAAGGGCTGGTAGTATGGTGCCCATATGACTAAAAGCAGGGTAATGTTTATATTCCCATTTTAGCTGCGTAGGCATTTGCTGTTCTAAATTTACTAAAGTATTTAATACACCTGTATAAAAGCGTGACCCTTCACTTGCTACACTAATAAATAACGATTGATCGCCTTTAGGATTTTTAGTGTATTTAATAATATTATTTTTTAACTCTTCATCACTCCACCAACTATTTGGGCTTATAGCTATGTAGTTGTTAAATAATTCAGGCTGATTAACTAAAGTATAAAGCGCTAAAGTACCCGCATTAGAGTGACCAATTAAGGTGTTGTAGCCGTTTGGTGGGTAGTTGCTATTTATATAAGGCATGAGTTCATCAGACACAAACTTTAAAAACTTGTCGGTTTGCCCAGCGTCAGGCCATTTGTTTTTAACAAAAGTTTGAAACTCTGTTTTAGGCTCGCCTTCTACTTTTGGTAAATAATCACGAACACGGTTAGTTGTATCTATACCAACGAGCATTGCGTTAGGTATCTGCTCGTAATCAACAAGGGATTTAATAACACCAGACGCCGTATGAAAGTGCTCAACACCATCAAGTAAATAAATAACATAAAGCGGCTGATCGTCTTTTACAGTGTCAGGTATGAAAATTTTAATGGGTCTATCTTCGTTAAGTATTTTTGACTGCAGAATGACTTTTTTACCAACGGTTATGTCAGTTATAGTGGTTTTTGCGTGGCTTAAAAGCGATGTGCCCAAAGTAAGTATTAATACGAGCGATAATAAATGCTTCATAAATATCCTTATTTAATAATGTGTTGTTCAATAATTGCACGGCTTTAAGCTTGAGTAAATATTTATATTTTAGGGGTGAACGTAGGGCTTAAGTAATTAAAAGCTATCGCTTTTCACGCGAGCAAGATCGGCATCTACAATATATATTACGCTCCGTGCCTAACTTTTACAGTATGCGTGCAACTTACTGACGTGATGAGCGAGGCTCGTAATAATTACCTTTAAACACTTATCTATAAAAGCTTAAAAAACCTGCTTGCTTAATTATCCGTCTAAGCGTAAAATGCGCGCTCATTTCGGCTTTTAAACTATTAATTCCTTGCCTTAAACCGACCGGCCGAAACGGTAGAAGGCTCTATTAACCGTAAGGAATATCCATGCGTCATTACGAAATCGTATTCATGGTTCACCCTGATCAGAGTGAGCAAGTAACTGGTATGATCGAACGTTATACTGGTTCTATCACTGAAGCTGGTGGTGTTATACACCGTCTTGAAGATTGGGGCCGTCGTCAATTGGCTTACCCAATTAACAAGCTTCATAAAGCTCATTATGTTCTTATGAACGTTGAAGCACCAACTGAAGTAATCAGCGAGCTAGAAACTACTTTCCGCTACAACGATGCAGTGCTTCGTAACTTAGTTATCCGCACTAAAACTGCTGAAACTGAAGCGTCTCCTCTTGCAAGAGAAGAGAAGAAAGAAGCACCTGCTGCTTAATTGTTTTGAGTCCTAGCATGGCGTTTAACTGGCGGTAAGTATAAATGGTTAGCCCTTTTATGAATCAGCTGGTTATATCTGGGGTAGTTTGTAAAACTCCCAAGTTTAGCCAAAGCCCTGCAGGCATCCCGCATTGTATTTTTGTTGTAGAACATAAATCGATGCAAACCGAAGCAGACCTTAACCGTAATAGTTACGTGAGGCTTCAGGTGGTTGCTAGCGGAAAGCAAATGCAACAACAGACTCAACATTTGCACGTTGGGCAGGCATTGCAAGTGAGTGGTTTTTTAAATCGCCACGAAGGTCGTAACGGCCTTAGCCAATTGGTTTTGCATGCTCAGCATATAGAAAGAATTATTTGAGGAATTAATCTCATGGCACGTTATTTCAGACGTCGTAAGTTCTGCCGCTTTAAAGCGGAAGGCGTAAAACAAATCGATTACAAAGATCTAGCTACTCTTAGAAACTATGTTACAGAAAGTGGCAAAATCGTACCTAGCCGTATCACAGGTACTAGCGCTAAATTTCAGCGCCAGCTAGCAACTGCTATTAAGCGTGCTCGCTACTTAGCCCTTCTTCCATACACTGACTTACATAAGTAAGCAGCGGATTAACAGTTTTTAAAAGGTGTAGAAACATGCAAGTTATTCTACTAGATAAGATCGCTAACCTAGGTAGCCTAGGTGAACAGGTTGTAGTTAAATCTGGTTTCGCACGTAACTTCCTTTTCCCTCAAGGTAAGGCAGTTCCTGCGACTAAAGCTAACATTGAAACTTTTGACGCTCGTCGTGCAGAACTTGAAGCGAAAATCGCTGAACAGTTAGTTGCTGCACAAGCACGCGCTGAAAAACTAGAAGCATTAGCAGAAGTTACATTAGTATCTAAAGCTGGTGACGAAGGTAAGTTATTCGGTTCAATCGGTACTCGTGACATCGCTGACGCTATCTCAGCTGTTGGTGTTGAAGTTGCTAAGTCAGAAGTTCGTTTGCCTCTAGGTACTATCCGTGAGACAGGTGAATTTGACGTATCAATTTCAGTTCACTCAGACGTAACGGCTACTATTAAAGTAATCGTAATCGCTGAAGCTTAATTTTTAATTAAGCGACAAAAGCCGTGCTATTAGCGCTAACACCATTCAGTTAAGCATGTTTTGACTTAATGGTGTACCGAGTTTTTGAAATTCGAACGGTCCTACTTTTGG
>NZ_JADYXE010000066.1:0-17415 GCF_015864465.1 Pseudoalteromonas sp. SWN29 | reverse complement strand
CTGATCATGACATTGAGATTTAGTTCAAAAAAATCCCCGCTAATTTCTTAGCAGGGATTTGTGTATAAGAGACAGCTTACTAAGCGCCTTTTTTGTTTATTTAGTTCTTTTATTTAGTCTTCGTGTTTGTTTTGCATGTTCACTAAGTTCAGTTAAACCTAATTGGTCGTAACTTTTTTCCATCATTTCAAGAGCTGGATCCAAGTAACTGCTTTGTGAATAATGCTCAACAATAAACTTGCCTCTATTCGCTGCCGCTAAATAAGCTTCACGTTCGTAATAGTAAGTTGCTACTTTCAACTCATAACGTGCCATGCGGTTTAAAAGCCATACTAGACGACGTTTCGCTTCAGGTGCGTAATCACTTTTTGGAAAGCGTTTTACCAGTGTCGATAAATCGGTAAATGCAACACGTGTACGGTTAGCATCACGATCAGCTCGATCTACACCAAAATACTCTTGAAACGCGTTTTTATCAGCTTTAATATTTACTAAACCACGCATGTAATACATGTAATCAAGGTCTTTATGATTTGGGTTTAAGCGAATAAAGCGGTCAATGGTTGCAAGTGCTTGTTCAGTATTACCTGATTGATAATGTGCATATACTAAATCCATTTGTACTTGTTTAGAGAACGGGCCAAACGGGTAGCGTGAGTCTATTGCACTCAAAAGTTCAATTGCGCGAGCATATAAACCAGAATCTAGCGTTTCTTTTGCATCTTCATATAAAGCGTGTGCAGACTTATTAGGTACACGTTGAATATCTTCTTGGTCTGGAGCAGACGAACAAGCGCCTAAACTAAGTACAGAAACTGAAAAAACAATGGCAAATGCACGTTTCCCTATTTTATTTATCATTTTATTTGTTACCTTCGATGTCTTCGGCTAGGCCAAGTCGGTAAAACCGAGTAAACTATGCGTATTATATTATGCTTTTATTAAAAGCGATTCTAACCCAGTCGAGCAAAGCTTGCACTGGTAAATTGGGTAAAGTTACTAATGTCAGAGCAAATTTCTCTTCAAGCCGACGTTCCAACCGAATTAGGTGGTAAACGTCTAGACCAAGTATTAGCACAATTGTTCCCTGATTATTCACGTTCTCGTATAAAAACGTGGATATTGGATGATAAAATCACCGTAGATGGTGAAATATTCAACACTCCACGCGAAAAGCTACTAGGTGGTGAAGTTGTAAGTGTTGAAACAACAATTGAAGCACCACGCGAATACGAAGCACAAGATATCAAATTAAACATTGTTTATGAAGACGATGATATTTTGGTAATTAATAAACCAATGGGCCTAGTGGTTCACCCTGGTGCAGGTAATCCTAATGGAACAGTGCTAAACGCATTACTACATTACTACCCTGAAATAATTAACGTGCCACGCGCAGGTATTGTGCATCGTTTAGATAAAGACACGACCGGCTTAATGGTTGTAGCTAAAACGATTCCAGCACAAACGCATTTAGTAACAGCGCTGCAAAAGCGTGAAAACTTCACGCGTGAATATGAAGCACTGTGTAATGGTACTATGACCGCAGGTGGTATGGTTGAAAAAGCGATTGGCCGTCATCCTACTCAGCGTACTCATATGGCAGTACATGAGCTGGGTAAACCGGCTATCACGCACTATCGTGTTGCTGAAAAATTCCGTGCTCATACACGCTTGCGCTTACGCTTAGAAACAGGGCGTACGCATCAAATTCGTGTGCACATGGCACATTTAAATCATCCGCTAATTGGCGATCAATCTTACGGCGGCCGTCCGCGCCCACCTAAAGGTGCAACACCTGAGTTGTTCGAGTTACTTCGTAGCTTTAGACGCCAAGCACTACATGCTGTAAAATTGAGTATTGCGCATCCAATCACGGGTGAAATGATGACATGGCAAGCACCTATCCCAGATGATATGGTTGCTATGACACTTGCATTACGTGAAGATACTAAAGCTAATCCTGATATCGATAGATAATGCACTTATTGTCAGCGACATGGCAAAACCTTCATAAAGTAGCAACGTTAAGTACTACTTGTGGAGGTGGTGTTTCAAAAGTCCCCTTTAAAAGCTTTAATTTGGGATACCATGTTGGTGATAATAAAAGTGATGTAGCAAAAAACCGCTCACTATTAACCGAACTCCTACCTAAACCTTCCGTGTGGCTAAATCAAGTTCATAGTTCTGATGTTGTTATTGTTGATGAACATTTTGATTTTGATGAGTTACATAATGCTGATGCGCTTTATACTCGGTTATTAAACCAACCTTTGGCTATAATGACCGCCGATTGCTTACCTATTTTATTAGTGAGTGATGATGAAAAAGAAATCGCAGCTATACATGGTGGCTGGCGAGGGCTCGAGCAGGGAATTATTAAAAACACATTAGAGTGCTTTAGTACAAAATATGAAAATATAAGTGCGTGGCTAGGGCCTGCAATTGGGCCAAACCGATTTGAAGTGGGTGCTGAAGTATTTGAGTTATTTCAAAAAAGGTCCCCTTCATTTACTCAAGCTTTTAAACTACAAGCAAATGGTAAATATCTAGCTGACATTTATAGTATTGCTCGCATATTACTTATCCAGTCAGGGGTTAAAAATATTACGGGCGGCGACTATTGTACAGTCTCTCAAAGTGACTTGTTTTTTTCATATCGACGAGATAGACAAACTGGACGTATGGGAAGTTTGATCTGGCTCAAATAATTCACATCTTTCAACATTATATTTCCCTCCACACCTTGAACAAACACCTAAACAGACCCATTAATTAAGCAACTATATTATTTAATAGGTAATACCATGCGTTTAGATAGATTTACAAGTAAATTTCAATCTGCGCTCTCTGATGCGCAATCGTTAGCTCTTGGCCGTGATCATCAATTTATTGAACCAGTACATTTAATGTATTCATTGCTTAAGCAGAGCGGCTCTAGTGTGCGTGCATTACTTGCGCAAACAGGTGTCAGTGCGGACGAACTTAATACTAAGCTTTCTCAAGAAATAGAAAAGTTATTTAAGGTTGAAGGCGTAGGCGGCGACGTGCAGCTATCAAATAATATGGCTTCACTTATAAACCTGTGCGACAAATACGCACAAAAACGCAAAGACAAATACATTTCAAGTGAGTTATTTGTACTCGCTGCATGCGACGATAAAGGTCCACTTGGCGATATATTCAGGTCGTTAAATATTACCGCAACTAAAATTGAAACCGCGATTAAAGCTATTCGTGGTGGTCAAAAGGTTGATGATCCAAATGCCGAAGAAACACGCCAAGCGCTTGAAAAATTCACAATTGATTTAACTGAGCGGGCAGAGCAAGGTAAGCTTGACCCGGTTATTGGTCGCGATGACGAAATTCGTCGTACGATTCAGGTATTACAACGCCGTACTAAAAATAACCCTGTGTTAATAGGTGAACCAGGTGTTGGTAAAACAGCAATCGCCGAGGGTTTAGCACAACGTATTATTAACGGTGAAGTGCCTGAAGGATTAAAAAACAAACGCGTACTATCACTTGATTTAGGTGCGTTGGTTGCAGGTGCTAAATACCGTGGCGAATTTGAAGAGCGTTTAAAATCGGTATTAAACGAGTTGGCTAAAGAAGAAGGCCAAGTCATTTTATTTATTGATGAAATACATACTATTGTGGGTGCAGGTAAAAGTGACGGCGCAATGGATGCGGGTAATATGCTAAAACCAGCATTAGCGCGCGGAGAATTACATTGCGTAGGCGCAACAACGCTTGATGAATACCGTAAATATATAGAAAAAGATGCAGCACTTGAGCGTCGTTTCCAAAAGGTACTTATTGAAGAGCCATCGGTTGAAGATACTATTGCAATATTGCGTGGCTTAAAAGAGCGTTACGAGCTACATCATTCAGTAGAAATAACGGATCCCGCTATTGTTGCTGCAGCTCAGTTATCTCATCGTTATATTAGCGATCGTCAGTTACCGGATAAAGCAATTGATTTAATAGACGAAGCGGGTTCTTCAATTCGATTACAAATTGATTCAAAACCAGAGTCGTTAGATAAGCTTGAACGCCGTATTATTCAATTAAAGCTAGAAGATAACGCGCTCGCTAAAGAAAAAGACGAAGCAAGTCTAAAACGCCGCAGTGAAATGCAAGAGCTAATCACAGATCTTGATGCACAATACCGCGAGTTGGACGAAATATGGAATGCTGAAAAAGCATCGCTTCAAGGCACGCAAGTAATTAAAGCTGAGCTTGAACAAGCAAGATTAGACTTAGACGTAGCGCGAAGAGCAAGCGACTTACAGCGCATGTCAGAGCTTCAATATGGGCGAATCCCAGAGCTTGAACGTAAACTTGATTTAGCCTCACAAGCCGAAATGCAAGAAATGACATTGCTTAAAAACCAAGTTGGTGAGGATGAAATTGCTGAAATACTCTCGCGTTGGACAGGTATTCCTGTGGCAAGAATGCTACAAGGTGAGCGTGAAAAGCTACTACAAATGGAAGATAAGCTACACAGCAAAGTAATAGGGCAAGATGAAGCGGTTGTGGCTGTTTCTAACGCAATACGCCGCTCACGTGCTGGGCTTGCAGATCCTAATCGTCCTATTGGTTCATTTTTGTTTTTAGGCCCAACAGGTGTGGGTAAAACAGAGCTGACAAAAGCACTCGCTGGTTTTATGTTTGATACCGAAGATGCCATGGTGCGTATCGACATGTCTGAGTTTATGGAAAAACATTCAGTTGCACGTTTAGTAGGGGCACCTCCAGGTTATGTGGGTTACGAAGAGGGCGGTTATTTAACCGAGGCGGTACGCCGTAAACCTTACTCCGTGATACTGCTTGATGAAATAGAAAAAGCGCATCCAGATGTATTTAATATTCTACTGCAAGTATTAGATGATGGTCGATTAACAGACGGGCAAGGTAGAACCGTAGATTTTAAAAATACCGTTATTATCATGACCTCAAATCTAGGCTCAGATATTATCCAAGAGCAAGCGGGTAATAATGACTACACGACCCTTAAAGCTAAAGTAATGGAAGTATTAATTAATGAGTTTAGGCCTGAGTTCATTAACCGTATAGACGAGACTGTTGTATTTCATCCGTTAGCTAACGAGCATATAAAAGAAATAGCTGATATTCAGTTAATGAAATTACGTGAGCGTTTAACTGAAATGGGATATTTACTTGAAATAAGCGATGCGGCTCTTGAGCGAATTGCAGAAAGTGGTTTTGACCCTGTGTATGGTGCACGTCCACTTAAACGCGCTATTCAACAAACGATAGAAAACCCACTGGCACAAAAGCTACTTAATGGGGACTACATACCTGGTTGCGTTATTGTTATCGACGCAAGTGACGAAGGCTTGGTATTTACTAAGCGTTAATTGTAAATAATTAAAATCAAAAGCCGCTGAAATAGCGGCTTTTTTATGTCTACTATATTGCTAGGTACTAAACTTTGAACGTAAGTAATAAATCGTTCACCCTACGCGAACCTTCAACAAGCTCAGCTGCTCCCGTTGCCACATTAAAGCTTAAGCTTAAGTTTTCATCACCAAAGTCTTTAATTTGCGAAACATTATTACTAATGTCGTTACTAACCATTTGTTGCTCTTCTGCAGCCGATGATATTTGTATTGCCAAATCAGATATTTCACTGATTTGGATAAAAATACCCTCAAGTTCAACTTGGGTTTTATCGGTTGTCAGCACACAATTATCGGCTTGTGCTTTAGTGCTTTGCATTACTTTAGACCAGCTAAATAACGTATCTTGTATTTCTTTAATAGAACTGTGGATTTGTGTTGTCGCATTTTGAGTACGAGACGAAAGAGTTCTTACTTCATCGGCGACTACAGCAAAGCCTCGCCCATGCTCTCCCGCTCTAGCTGCTTCTATCGCTGCATTAAGGGCAAGTAAGTTAGTTTGATCGGCAATTCCTTCTATTTCACTCATTACCTTACCAATTTTATCGGCTTCAGAGGCTAAGCTGGTGGCTGTGGTTGCAGCCTCTTCTACTTGAAAAGCTAAATCAGATACCATTTTACTATTATCGGCAATATGCTCTTTTATTTCAGAGCAGCTTTGATGGGTGTTATTTACTTTATCAGCTGTTTGAGAAGTATTTATTGATATTTCCCCAATGGTCGAACTCATTTGGGTCATCGCGGATGCAATTTGCTCTAAACGTTCACCTTGTGAAGAAATACCTTTTTCAGTAAGCGTTGATTGTTTATCTAGATGCGTAGCGATGCCATTAAAGCTTAATGTAGAGTCTTTCATACGGCCAAGAACAGTACGCAATTTTGCACTTAGCATTTGCTCTCTATAATCACTTACACTGTGGGGTGTGTGGCCGCTGTAAATATAACGAGAGACTGAATCAGCTGTTGCTTTTTGATCGCGCAATATTTTGGGAGTAACAATGAGTTCGTCATAATTTAGCACAATAACCAAAGCGCAAATAAATAGGCTAATTGCAGCTATTGTGATTGAGCCCGTAACAGCGATAAAAATTAGCCAAAGTAATAGGCATATAAAAGTAATACTTTGTCTTATTGTGGTGTGTTCTCGCAGATTAAATAATGATTTGTTGGTATTTATTTTGTTGTAAAGAGTTTGTGCGCGTTGTTTAAGCTGTGAGCTAGCTTTAGTTCTTACTGATTGGTAACCAATGAGCTGACCATGTTCAAATATAGGGGTTACAAATGCATCTACCCAGTAATAGCGACCATCTTTACAGCGGTTTTTAACCATACCGCGCCAAGAGTGTTCTTGCTTTAGTGTTGTCCACATTTCTTTAAAAGCAGCTTTTGGCATGTCAGGGTGACGAACAATATTATGATGCTGACCGATAAGTTCTTGTGCACTATATCCGGCTACAGAGCAAAACTCTTGATTGACGTACGTTATTACACCTTTAAGATCGGTAGTAGAAACAAGCTCTTGTGACTCATCAAAGTATACTTCTTCATTTTTTAAGTTTTTATCATTGCGCATTATATTTACTACCATCCTTTATTGTTGGAGCCATTATATTGGTTACAACATACAAAGCAAAAAATAGCGTATGTCCTTTTGTACTCATAAGGTAAATAATTGCTTTTATTGATCTAGATCAATTTTAAATATTGGGTAGCTAAGTTGAACTCATTTTGAATAAGTTTCGGTCTGTTAGTTTAGGCTTGTTTTTTATGTATTTAATTTATACTTAAATACGCATTTAAAGCATTTGTATAATGCTCCGAGCAATGGCAATATTACCACTTTATATACTGACGTTGGTCATATCAAGCTCATATAAAGTGGGTAATAATTATTAATTTTGAAAAATTATATTGTTCTTAGCAATTTATACCAATTGCATTAAATAAGTGATCTATTACAGCGCTAATAAAATAGCACAATAACAAGGCGAAATTATGCATGTAGTTGTTCTATATGAGTAATTTTTAACGCAGTGAGTGTGCTATTAAATAGGATAGAATGATCATATTTTCAATAAAATTGGTATTAATCTTGAGTCTAAGTAATTAGCCCCCATAACCTTATGATTAAGCCACGTGGCCCGAGGAAAGATTTTTTGACAACACATGATTTAGCTAACGCACTTGAAGCGTTATCAGTAAATGAGCACCAACATGCAGTTAAAGGCATTAAACGTGGCATAGAGCGAGAGTCGCTAAGAATACAAGATAATGGTGCAATATCACCTCAAGGTCATCCTAAAGGTGTAGGCAGTGCGTTAACTAACGGCCATATCACAACTGATTTTTCTGAGTCTTTACTTGAATTTATTACTCCAGTTAGTGAATCGTCAACACAAACGCTAAAGCAATTAAAAGACCTTCAAAAGTTTACTCTAGAAAAAATGGGCGATGAACTACTTTGGCCTATTAGTATGCCGTGCTTTATTGAACATCAAGATGATATTGTTTTAGCTCAATTTGGTAGTTCTAATACTGGTCAAATGAAAACACTATACCGTGAAGGATTAAAAAATCGCTACGGTAGTATGATGCAAGCAATTGCAGGCGTTCACTTTAATATTTCATTCCCGGATACGCTTTGGCAGTCGCTTCATTCGTTACAAAAAAGCAATGCAAGCCTTCAAGATTTTATTTCAGAAGGTTACTTATCGCTTATTCGTAATTTTAAACGTGAATTATGGCTAATAAGCTATATGTTTGGTGCATCACCAGCATTATGTAACTCATTTTTACAAGGTCGAAAAACAGACTTACCATTTAAAAAACTAGGTAAAGGAACGCTTTATTTAGAAGTGGGTACTGCATTACGACTAGGTAATTTAGGTTATACAAATAGCGCTCAGTCGTCATTACGCGTAATGTATAACTCGTTAGATGAATATGTAGCGGGCCTTAAAAAAGCAATCAACACACCATCAGAAATTTATGGTGATCTTGATGACTACACGAGTGAAAACCCTAAACAGTTAAATAAAAATATTCTGCAGATTGAAAACGAATTTTATTCGCCAATCCGTCCTAAACGTAATGCTAAAAGCGGTGAAACACCAACTGACGCACTACTTCGCGCAGGTATTGAATACGTAGAAATTCGTGCATTAGATGTTAATCCGTTTAGTGAAGTCGGTATTGATATTGAGCAAATTCACTTTTTAGATGTGTTTTTAACGTATTGTTTATTGAAAGATTCAGCTCCAATGGATTGGAAAGAACAAGCACGTAGTACTGAAAACCTCGACACAGTAGTAAACCAAGGTCGAGAAAAAGGGCTTATGCTTAACTTTAATAATATAGAGCGTAGTCTTCAATCGTGGGGTGATGAAATATTTACTCAACTTACTGATGTCGCTAAATGGATGGATAATGCTTATGGTGTTAACTATTACTCAGATACTATAAAGCGCATGGCAACGTGGATACATAATCCAGAACTTACTTACTCTGGACGTTACGTATCACAATTAAAAGAGTCTGGTTTAGACAACGGCCACTTTGCACTAGCATTGGCTAGTAAATATAAGCAGAGCCACGCAGACACTGACTACAGCGAGTTTTTAAAGCCTTGGCTTGAACAGCAAGTAGCAGAGTCTAATGAGGCACAAGCTGCAATTGAGCAAGCAGATACCCAGTCATTTACTGCGTTTTTAGATGCGTATTTTGACGGTAAATAATCTTGGTATTTAGTAAAATTTAAGCAAAAAAACGCAGCCTAAGTTGGCTGCGTAAATATATTCAGGGATGAATTAATGCTGTACTGCTGCATTCATTGAGTCAGACCCACACTTTTTATAAAAGTTCTGTGAGATCTTAGAAAAATGAAAAAAAATGCAATTATCCTATCTCTCGCCATTACTTTAGCTGGTTGTGCTACCGCGCCTCCAAAGCAACCTAACGATTTATGTAAAATTTTTGAAGAAAAGCCCGATTGGTATTTTGACGCAAAAGACGCGCAAGAAAAGTGGGGTTCTCCAAAGCATGTGCTTATGAGTATGATGTACCAAGAAAGCTCATTTAGACATGATGCAGCTCCACCTATGGAGTACTTCTTATGGATAATTCCTACCGGTCGTGCAAGTGATGCTTATGGCTATTCACAAGCTAAAACCCCAACATGGTCTGATTATATTCGTGAAACAGGCAATAATGGTGCTGATAGAGACGACTTTGACGATGCAATCGACTTTATGGCGTGGTTTGTTTATAAAACCCATAAGGTAAATAAAATCTCTAAATGGGATGCTTACGCACAGTACCTTAATTACCATGAAGGTTGGGGTGGATATAAGCGTGGCACGTACAAAAAGAAAAAGTGGTTAATGGGTATCGCAAACAAAGTTAAACACAGAGCGAGCCGTTATGGCGCGCAATTAAAGCGCTGTGAAGACGAGCTTGATAAAGGTTGGTTTGAACGTCTTATATTTGGCTAGATAGTTATTAATGGATATAAAAAAGGAGCCAATTGGCTCCTTTTTACTTAGTGAGAACTAGCGAGAACGCTTATTAGGCTGTATCTTCACTTGTTTTATCATATTTTCTTTTACTTCGAGTACTTCAATAGGGTATCCCGCAATACGTAAACTAATATTTGCATCGGGAATATCTTCTAAGTATTCAACAATTAAACCGCTTAGAGTTTTAGGTCCGTCTAACGGAAAATCCCAACCCATTTCTTTATTTAAATCGCGTACGGTAGCACCACCATCCACAATACATGAGCCATCAGTTTGTGTTTCTACTTCTTCGCTTGGTGTACGAGTTTGCGTAGTTGTAAAATCGCCGACCACTTCTTCTAAAATATCTTCAAGCGTTACTAAGCCTTGAATATCACCGTACTCATCAACTACTAAACCAATACGCTCTTTAGATTGCTGAAATTTTAACAGCTGAGTATTTAGTGATGTGCCTTCAGGGATAAAATAAATTTCGCGGACAGCGCGCAGCAAAGAGGGTTTATCAAATTGCTCTTTTGTAAGCAGACGAAGTGCATCACGAGAGTGAATAAAGCCTACTGCATCATCTATATTATCACGATACAACAACACTCGAGTATGCTGAGCATGGGTAAGCTGGCGACTAATTAGTTTCCAGTCGTCGTTAATATCAATCGCCACAATTTCGTTTCGTGGGATCATAATATCTTCAACAGTTACCTGCTCTAAATCTAAAATGGAGGTCAGCATGCTTTGATGGCGAGCAGGAATAAGTGCACCTGACTCATTGAGCACTGTCTTTAATTCTTCTTTACTCATGCTGTGTTCGTCGATTTGTGCGGCACTAATACCAAATAATCGTAGTATGCCGTTGGTCATCCAGTTAATAATTACGACTAAAGGGAACATTATTTTAAGTAGCCCTTTAAGTATTACTGAGCTTGGAAAGGCTACTTTTTCAGGATAGAGGGCAGCAAGGGTTTTAGGGGTAACTTCAGCAAATATAAGCACGACTAAAGTTAGCACACCCGTTGCAATTGCAATACCGAGGTCACCATAAAGACGAATACCTATGATGGTTGCAACTTGGGCTGCTGCAATATTAACAAGGTTATTACCGATTAAGATTAAACCGATGAGCCTATCTGGACGGCTTAGTAATTTACTGACTCGTTTAGCTGCACGATGATCCTCTTTAGCGAGGTGTCGTAGGCGTATACGATTGATTGACATAATTCCGGTTTCTGAACCAGAAAAATAAGCAGAAAAAAGCACCAAAAAACCTAAAATGATAAATAGGGTACTTGTCGATATGTCGTCCAACGATGGATCCTTTTCTTATAAATCAATGCGTATTAAGCTAGAGTGAGCAAGCAGAGTCAAGTTAAAACTTATTTAGTATCACTTCTTGTATGAAACGGCTGCCAAAATAAGCGAGTGTGAGGACAAATGCAGCGACCATGATTGTAATAACCACCGGTTTACCGCGCCAACCCTTTTTCATATGACCAATAGCAACAACAGCAAAAATAGCCCACGCAACTAACGATAATATTGTTTTATGAATGAACTCTTTAGCAAACATACCATCAAGAAATAAAAATCCTGAAAGTAATGCTAACGTGAGTAATATAGTGCCCAAATTAAGAAGCAGGTAAAGCTGGCGCTCAACAACCATTAAAGGCGGAAGATGGCTATGCACAATGGCTAAATCTTTACGTTTTAAACGTTTATCAATAAAGTAAAACTGTACACCGTATAAAGTAGCAATGATCAAAATACAGTAGGCAAGTAGCGATAAAGAAATATGAGTTACGAGGCCTACTTCAACATTAAGACTCTGTAATAATAGGTGATGAGGAATAAACAAGCTTGCGATGCTCAACAGTGCAGCAAAACCATAAACAACAGGTAGAAGTAAGGTAGCCGGAAACTTTAAAGACACGGCTGTGACAGATACAACAATCACCCAGCAGGTTAGTAAAGCGACATTTACAATACTTAAATCTTGGCCATCAGCTCTAAAAACAGAGTTAACCAATAGAAGCATATGCGCCACTATAGCAACCGTGCTTAAAATAACGGTTACTTTTTGGCTTGGGCCTTGTTTATGAAACAGGCGTGAAAGTACGTGAGACGTTGCTAACACATAAAATAAACTGGCAATAATAGTTAAACTAATAATCAGCATTGTGCTTGGGCCACTTAATTTGAGACAAAATAATCCTTGTTGTTATATAGCCATTGTATTTTATAGCAAAGCAAATGCATAGACCTTAAAAAAAGAAACTCAACAAGGTGCACTTGAACACTATATTGTAAGACGCCATATACGGTATACTACTTTTAATTGAAACTTAATAAGTCAATCTAGGTTAATTGTAAATCAAATTAACCGTAAATTTAAATGGATTGATATAAACGTCTTATCGGAACCGTTACATGTTTGAGAACCTCCAAGAACGATTAGGTAAAACCTTAAAAAATATCAGTGGCCGTGGCCGTCTGACTGAAGACAACATAAAAGACACACTTCGCGAAGTGCGTATGGCATTTTTAGAAGCCGATGTGGCATTGCCTGTTGTTCGCGAGTTTGTAAAACAAGTTAAAGAACGTGCAGTTGGGGTTGAAGTTACAAAAAGCTTAAGCCCAGGCCAAGTATTTATAAAAATAGTGCGTGAAGAACTAGAAAAAGCAATGGGTGAAGCTAATGAAGAGCTAAGCCTTAATGCGCAACCGCCAGCCGTTGTAATGGTAGCGGGTCTACAAGGTGCGGGTAAAACCACCAGTGTAGCTAAGCTTGCTAAGTTTTTAAAAGAGCGAAAAAAGAAATCAGTACTTGTAGTAAGTGCCGATGTTTATCGCCCTGCGGCTATTAAACAGCTAGAAACGCTTGCAGCAGAAGTTGATGTTAATTTCTTCCCAAGTGATATTTCACAAAAGCCAGTTGATATTGCAACCGCTGCAATTTCACATGCTAAAAAGAAATTTATAGATGTAGTGCTAGTTGATACTGCAGGTCGTTTACATGTTGATAGCAACATGATGGATGAAATTAAAGATCTTCATAAAGCAATCAACCCAATTGAAACCTTGTTCGTTGTTGATGCAATGACAGGTCAAGATGCGGCGAATACAGCTAAAGCATTCGACGAAGCATTACCACTTACCGGTGTTATATTAACAAAAACCGATGGTGATGCACGTGGTGGTGCTGCTTTATCTATTCGTCACATCACTGGCAAGCCTATTAAGTTTATGGGTGTGGGTGAGCGCACTGACGCACTTGAACCTTTCCACCCAGACCGTATAGCGTCGCGTATTTTAGGCATGGGTGACGTACTTTCATTAATCGAAGAAGTCGAGATGAAAGTAGATAAAGAGCAAGCGGCTCGAGTTGCTGAAAAAGTATTTAAAGGCGCAGGTTTTACTCTTGATGACTTTGCTGATCAATTAAAGCAAATGAAAAGCATGGGTGGCATGATGTCAATGCTCGATAAGCTCCCTGGTATGTCTAACTTACCAGATGCTGTTAAAGGTCAAATGGGTGATAAAACATTTATCCAAATGGAAGCTATTATTAGCTCAATGACCAAAAAAGAGCGCGCACGCCCAGAAATCATTAAAGGTTCGCGTAAAAAACGTATAGCCGCTGGCTCTGGTACACAAGTACAAGAGATTAATAAGTTGCTTAAGCAGTTTACGCAAATGCAAAAAATGATGAAAAAGATGAAAGGTAAAGGCGGCATGACTAAAATGATGCGCGGTATGAAAGGCATGTTACCACCTGGAATGATGGGTGGCGGTGGTCCTAAATTTTAAAAAGTACCATTAAGTTACTTTTTAAAATAATAGCGAATCATATTTAAAGGAGCAAATAGCTCCTTTTTTGTTGAATAAATTATGCATGTAATGCACCTTTAACTCTGATTTGTCGTTGAGATCACGGTTTAACCTACTAAACTGCCTTTTTGCTTCACTTCTTACTTGCGTTATTGCCAAAAACTCGTACAATTCCCCAGCTCCCCATTCTGGGGAGTAAATCTTATTAATGAAAACAGTCAATCTTTATAGAGGACGGTATGGTAACTATTCGTTTGCAACGTGGTGGCGCTAAAAAACGCCCTTTCTATCAAATTGTGGTTGCGGATAGCCGTTTCTCGCGTGACGGTCGCTTCATCGAGAAAGTAGGCTTTTTTAACCCAATTGCTTCAGGTCAAGAAGAAAAAATTCGTTTAGATTTACCACGTGTTGAACACTGGGTAGGTCAGGGCGCATCTCTTTCAGATCGCGTAGCTAAGTTAGTAAAAGACGCTCGTAAAGCGGCTTAATAGGCGTAAGTGTAACCATGAGTCAAGAGAACACCTCATCAATAATTGTCGTAGGAAAGCTCGGTGCCCCATATGGTATAAAGGGCTGGCTTAAGGTACATTCATTTACTGATGATCCCGTAGGGATCTTCGATTTCAGCCCGTGGTTGATAGGGCAGCAAGGTAAATGGCAGTCCTTAGAAGTGGTCGACTGGCGTCGCCACAACAAAGGCTTTATCGCTAAATTTGCGCAGGTAAACGACCGAGACGAAGCAATGGCTTATACCCATGCTGAAATCTCAATGGATTCAGCGCATTTACCAGAACTCCCGCAAGGTGAGTTTTATTGGCGAGATCTCATCGGCATGTCTGTTGTAACCGATAAAGGTTATAGCTTAGGCATTGTTGATGACCTGATGGAGACAGGATCAAATGACGTACTGGTTGTGAAAGCAAACAGTAAAGATGCATTTGGTCAAGCTGAGCGTTTAATTCCTTTTTTAACTGATTCAGTTATTAAAGACGTTAAATACGACGCAAGAGAAATTACCGTAGACTGGGATCCTGGTTTTTAATGACGCAAACTAGTTCATTATGGGTAGGGGTGATAAGCCTTTTTCCAGACATGTTTGACGCTATTACAGACCAAGGTGTTACCGGTCGCGCAGTAAAAAGTGGCTTAATTGATTTTAACTGCTGGAATCCGCGAGACTACGCTTTAGATAAGCATAGAACCGTAGATGACCGTCCTTACGGGGGCGGACCGGGTATGTTAATGATGGTTGAGCCATTAAAAAAAGCGATTGCCGAAGCTAAAAAAGCAGCTGGTGATGGTGCTAAAGTAATTTATATGTCCCCGCAAGGGCGCAAACTTGATCAGCAAGGCGCTAGCGAACTCGCTAGTTCTAAAAAACTGATTTTGATTGCCGGTCGCTATGAAGGTATAGATGAGAGAATAATAGAATCATACGTTGACGAAGAATGGTCAATTGGTGATTTCATTTTGAGTGGTGGTGAACTACCTGCCATGACATTAATTGACGCAGTAGCGCGATTAGTGCCGGGTGTGTTAGGTCATAATCAGTCAGCAGAACAAGATTCGTTTTCGGATGGCTTGTTAGATTGTCCACACTATACACGACCAGAAACATTGGACGACAAACAGGTTCCTGCTGTATTACTCAGTGGTAACCACCAAGAGATAGCAAAATGGCGGCTTATGCAGTCATTAGGCAGAACTTGGTTACGACGTCCTGACTTGTTGCATAACCTAGCTCTGACTGAGGAGCAAGCGGTATTACTCGCGAAATTTCAGCAAGAGTACCAAAAAGCTTGTGGCTAGAAGACAGTTACACCTAGGAAAGTGAGAAACATAATGGCAAAAGTAAACCAAAATATTATTAAAGCGCTTGAAGATGAGCAGCTTAAAACAGACGTACCTGCATTCGGCCCTGGTGATACAGTGGTTGTACAGGTAAAAGTAAAAGAAGGTGCTAAAGAGCGTCTACAGGCCTTTGAAGGTGTTGTAATCGCTAAGCGTAATCGTGGTCTTCACTCAGCATTCACAGTTCGTAAAATCTCGAACGGTGAAGGCGTTGAGCGTGTATTCCAAACGCACAGCCCTCTTATTGATAGCGTAACAGTTAAGCGTCGCGGTGCAGTTCGCCGTGCTAAGCTTTACTATCTACGTGAGCGTTCTGGTAAATCTGCACGTATTAGAGAAAAACTTAACTAATACGCGCTGTTTATCAACGCAAAAAACGGGTTGCATCCTTCGGGTTGCAACCCGTTTTGGTTTTAGAATATCAATTCTCAATTCTCAATTCTCAATTCTCAACCCCTCATCAGTAAAATTTCCGCTTTAACCTTTTCTCAGTTAACCGATCCTGTTAGTATTTATCGTATTGATTAGTTTACTTTTATGTAAATTTATATTTACGTTATTTGGTTTTTTAAGGTGGTATGAACGTGGCTGACATAAATGATTTAGCACAGCTAAGAGAAGGTATAGATGAATGTGACGCGCAACTTGTTGCCTTACTTGCTAAACGTAATGGTATTACGCAAAAAATTGGTGAGATAAAACAACAAACAGGTGCGTCTTTACATGCACCGGATCGTGAAGCAGAGCTATTAGCAGCAAGACGACAAGAAGCAATAAATCAAAATGTAAGCCCAGATCTCGTTGAAGATATACTTAGACGCATGATGCGAGAAGCCTATCAAAACCAACAAGCAAAACTTGCATGCGCAGCGCCAGAGCTTTCGCCAATTGTGATTGTGGGTGGTCAAGGTGCCATGGGGCAGTTATTTGCACAGCAGTTTATTCGCTCAGGTTACGACGTTAAAATTTTAGATAAAGAGCAGCAAAACGAAGCGCAAAATATTTTAAAAGGTGCCAAGCTAGTAATGATCAGTGTGCCAATTAATGCATTAGGCACAGTGGTTGCTAAGCTACCTAAACTAGATGATGACTGTTTACTCGTCGACATTACATCGGTAAAACAATCACCTATTAAAGCACTAAAAGCTGCGCATAGCGGCCCCGTTGTTGGTTTACACCCTATGTTTGGGCCTGATATATCACACTGGGTAAAACAAACAGTCGTTGTATGTGAAGGGCGAGAGCACCAAGCAGCAAAAGGCTTATTACAGCAGTTACAAGTATGGGGTTGCCAGCTTGTTGAGCTTGATGCTAAAAAGCACGATGAGGCAATGCAAATTATTCAGGTAATGCGTCACTTAACAACATTTGTATACGGGCAGTTTTTAGCTAAGCAAAGCCATACGTTAGAAGAGCTGCGTAGTTGCTCTTCGCCAATATACCAATTAGAGCTGATGATGGTGGGGCGCTTATTTGCACAGTCACCTGAGCTGTACTCAGATATTATGCTCGCACAATTTGATGATGTAGAGAACCTACTTGCACAATACCAAGATACCTTTGCAAGTACATTAGCTAAATTAAAAGCGGGAGATAAAGCCGCGCTAATTGATTCTTTTGCGCAGGCTAAAGTTTACTTTTCTGACTCGACAGAACACTTCTTAACGCAAAGTCGAAGCTTATTAAACAAAGCCAATGATTCAAAGGTTTTAGACTAATAGTTGCTCATAGGTTGGATCTTAAGGAATAAAACTTGAAAACATGCTCTGAATTTGATCTGATAGTAATCGCCAAACCACTAT
>NZ_JADYXE010000065.1:0-17433 GCF_015864465.1 Pseudoalteromonas sp. SWN29 | reverse complement strand
ATAAAAAACCAAGAAGCGTTTAAGCTCCAAGAAAGTTAAATACGACCTTGAAGCTTAAAATGAGAGATGGTATCTACAACACAGCGAATCATGTCAAAATGCGATGCAATATTGTATGGTGGCTCATTTTCTTCAGGCATAAAAAAAGCCGCATTAAATGCGGCTTTGGAGGTTTAGTCTCACTTCACTTTGGGCGTGTCTCCAAAACTTAGTGAATACGTTACCAAGGAACTGTTTTATTGATTAGATAGACTCTAATGCAATTTTAACCATTTCGTTAAACGTGCTTTGACGCTCATCAGCAGGTGTTGCTTCGCCAGTGATCACATGGTCACTTACTGTAAATAATGCCATTGCATTTGCGCCGTATTCAGCTGCAACGCCGTATAAACCTGCTGTTTCCATATCTACTGCTAACATGCCTAACTTGTCTAAGTCTTTATAGAACGAGTCATCTGCTTGATAGAATGTGTCGGTGGTAAATACGTTACCTACTTTTGCTTTAATGCCTAGCTCTTTAGCAGCGTTTACGCCGTTTAAAAGTAGGTCAAAGTTAGCAATAGCAGCAAAATCGTAGCCACGTACACGTGCACGGTTTACGTTTGAATCTGTGCTTGCACCTTGTGCAAAAATTACGTCACGGATTTTAATGTCGGTACCGATACCGCCACACGTACCAATACGTATAATATTTTTAACGCCAAAGCTTACAATTAGCTCACGTGCATAAATAGACATTGATGGAATGCCCATGCCTGAACCCATAATGCTTACTGGCTTACCTTTGTAAGTACCAGTGAAACCGTACATGTTACGAACGCCTGTAACTTGTACTGCATCATCTAAAAAGTTTTCAGCAATATATTGCGCACGTAGCGGATCGCCTGGCATTAATACTGTTTCGGCGAAATCACCAACGTTTGCACTGATATGCGGAGTACTCATTAATTGTTTTCCTTTTTATTTGGCGTTTTTAGCTCATTTAAAAAGCTGTCGCCGTAATCAAGCGCAGATAAGCTAAACCACTGTGCCAGTGTTTGACCTATATCTGCAAAGCTGTTGCGTTCACCTAATGGTGTGTTACTCATACCTGGTTGGTATGCAATAACAGGTACGTATTCACGAGTGTGCTCAGAACCTGGAAAGGTTGGGTCACAGCCATGATCTGCAGTGATCATTAATACGTCATCTGCTTTTAACTGATTTAGTATAGTTGGTAAATAGTCATCAAATTCTTTTAATGCTTTTGCGTATCCTACTGGATTACGGCGATGACCAAATTTTTCATCAAAATCAACTAGGTTAGTAAAGATTAAGCTGCGGTCTGGCGCACTTTTCATTACTTCGCTGGTTTTTTCTAGCAAGTTCATAAGCCCAGGTGCTTTGTGCTTTTGAGTTATGCCCTGATGCGCGTAAATATCTGATATTTTACCAATACTAATTACTTCGCCGCCGTCTTTTGCTAGTACATCTAACAATGTTGGTGCTGGCGGAAGTACTGAATAGTCACGACGATTACCCGTTCGAGCAAAGTCTTGACTATTTGAACCCAAAAATGGCCGCGCAATCACTCGTCCTATATTCATTTCATCAAGTAGCGCCCGTGCGATTTCGCAAACTTGATAAAGCTTCTCTAGGCCGAATGACTCTTCATGCGCGGCTATTTGAAACACGCTATCAGCTGAGGTGTAACAGATTGGTTTACCTGTTTTTACGTGCTCTTCACCTAGCTGTTCTAAAATGGTAGTTCCTGATGCATGGCAATTGCCTAAAATGCCAGGAATACCTGTACGAGCAATAAACTCGTCTATAAATTCTTGTGGGAAACTTGGCTGTGTTTTTGGGAAATATCCCCAATCAAATAACACTGGTACGCCTGCCATTTCCCAATGACCTGATGGCGTGTCTTTTCCGCTAGAAATTTCTTTAGCGTAACCCCATGCACCTTGAGGAGCTTGACGGTCTGAAATTAAACACGGTTCGCCACCGGCAGCTTCACATGCGTCCACTAACCCAAGTTTTGATAGGTTTGGTAGCGACAATGCTGAGCCTGTTTCGTCGTAATATGCTTTTAGTAAGTGAGCGAATGTATTAGCTCCAAGATCGCCGAATTTATCTGCATCTGGTGCTGCACCGATTCCTAGGCTATCTGCCATTAAGATAATTGCTCTTGCCATTTTGACCTCACTTTGATTCTAGGCGGTTACTTTATCTGCTGATCGAATTTTTCGTACAGGACAAAAGTCCTGTTTCATAAAACCTAAACATTATAAATTTGCACTCTTGAGCGAAGCAAAAGAGATTAATCGTGTCTTTTTTGCTATTGTGATCTACCAACAATATATCTTTCTGTGTGGATGAGAACTTTAGTGACACGAACTACTATTATAGCTATTGCGGGCGCATCGGCGTCGGGCAAATCTCTTTTTAGCCAAACAATTTACAATGAACTGGTTAACGAGCTTGAACCAGGTGCTATTGCAATTATTGAAGAAGATGCTTATTACAAGGATCAGTCGCATTTGCCTATGGAACATCGTACGCAAACAAACTACGACCATCCTGATGCATTTGAGCATGCGCTAATGTTAGAACATTTAACGCAACTTCGCTGTGGAAATTCTGTAGAAGTACCTACGTATGATTACGCACAACATACACGTAGCGAAAAAACACGCAGAGTACCAGCTGCCAAAATACTGATTGTTGAAGGTATTTTGTTATTGAGTGATAAAGCACTTAATAAAGAATTTGATATTAAAGTATTTATTGATACTCCTTTAGATATTTGCCTTATGCGCCGTATGCAACGTGATATGGAAAAAAGAGGCAGGACGTTACAATCTGTTGTTGAGCAATATCAGGCAACTGTTAGACCGATGTTTTATCAATTTATTGAACCCTCGAAACATAATGCAGACTTAGTTGTGACTCGGGGTGGTATGAACCGCGTTGCGATTGATATTATTAAAAGTAAGATAAAATATTTACTACAAGAATAACAACGGGAAACATTTGTATGACAACATTTATGAGCTTAGTCGGCATGTGTGTGCTGCTAAGCATTGCCTTTGCTGCATCAACTAATCGCAAGGCAATTAATTTAAGAACCGTTGGTATAGCATTTGCGATGCAAATTGTTATTGGTGGTTTTGTACTGTTTTTCGAAGCAGGTAAAAATGTGTTAACTAGCATGTCATCAGCCGTTTCATCGGTTATTGGTTATGCAAACGACGGTATTGGATTTTTATTCGGTCCACTTGCCTCACAAGACACATTAGGTTTTATTTTTGCGATTCAAGTTTTGCCGGTTATCGTGTTTTTCTCAGCACTTGTTGCTGTGCTATATCACCTTGGCATTATGGATTGGATAATTAGGATTTTAGGCGGCGGTTTACAAAAATTATTGAAAACCTCTCGTACAGAATCGCTTTCAGCAACAGCAAATATTTTTGTTGGACAAACTGAAGCACCGTTAATAGTTAAGCCCTTTATAGCAACAATGACAAAATCGGAATTGTTTGCAGTAATGGTGGGTGGCTTAGCCACTGTAGCGGGCTCTGTAATGGCCGGTTACGTAATTATTGGCGTAGATCTTAAGTATCTTATTGCGGCAAGCTTTATGGCCGCTCCGGGTGGTTTTTTAATGGCCAAGATGATTGTGCCAGAAACTGAAACGCCTAAAGATAACTTAGCTGATTTAGATTTAGATGATGACGATAAGCCTGTTAATGTAATTGATGCAGCTGCATCTGGTGCCGCAAACGGTATGCATTTAGCACTTAATGTAGGTGCAATGTTACTTGCTTTTGTAGCGCTAATTGCATTATTAAACGGTTTATTAGGCGGTATTGGTGGGTGGTTTGATTACCCAACATTAACGCTACAAGAAATATTAGGTTATGTATTTGCTCCAGTTGCATGGTTACTAGGTGTGCCATGGGATGAAGCGATTATAGCCGGCAGCTTTATTGGTCAAAAGATAGTAGTAAACGAGTTTGTTGCTTACTTAGACTTTATAAATTATCGCGATACGTTAAGTGCGCACACGCAAGCAATTGTTACTTTTGCTTTATGTGGGTTTGCTAACTTATCATCGATAGCCATTTTACTAGGTGGGTTAGGCGGTATGGCGCCTAGCAGGCGGAAGGATATCGCACGCTTAGGGCTCAGAGCAGTGTTAGCAGGATCTATGGCTAACCTTATGAGCGCAGCAATTGCTGGGTTTTTCCTCTCGCTAGCTTAGAAACTTATTGAGATGAACACCGGTGTTGCAAAACAAGAGGATAGCGCTTTAAGGGGTTAAAGCTCTATCTGACTTGAACGATACTTCACCAAGGGCCGCAAGGCCCTTTTATCGTTTTAGGGCTCTAATTTTTTAGCCTCAACTACTTCAAACCTCAAGCCACTTATCTATCTAACATCCTTTATAGTTATACATAACTCAAATAAACCAATACTTTAATTAGTACTTTTTGCGTCTCACCTTTTGTGTTTTTTATATTTTAAGCCACACTTGATATTACTCGTATTAATTGAATGATGACTCTCGAACGTGAAATACCTTTTTTATTTTTTATGCTTAATAAGCTCTGTATTTATTCATGCTAAAGAGAGCTTATTAGTAGTTACTGAATTAGCACCACCGAACCAAGTATTAATTAATGGAGAAGTTACAGGCGTAGGTACTGAGTTTATTAGAGATATATTTAAAGAAGCAGAGCTTACGCCTAATATTCAAATGTACCCGTGGGCACGCGCTTATAAGATTGCGAGTGAACTCAAAAACACCTTTATATATAGCCTTGCTCGCACTGTAGAGCGAGAAAACAAATTTTATTGGATTGCACCAGTTGGTAAGTTTCATTTAGGCTTTATTAGCCTCGCAGGGCGCTGCGACATAATTATTAATAATACCGAACAAGCAAAAAACTACAAAATAGCAATGCAACGAAACGACTTTTCTACTCAAACACTTTCAAAGCTTGGTTTTGAAGTTGTATTAACTAGTGATATTCAAAAGTCATATGATCTATTACTTGCTAAAAAAGTAGACTTAATTGTGGACGATCCTCTTTACATGCAACAAATGAGTGACTACTTAAAGCTTGAAAAAGGGTACTTGAACTTCATTTATAAAATAGACGAACTAACTGTTGATGCCTATTTAGCGGCTAATAAAGAAACAAATTCTGATTTAATTGAGAAATTACAAGCTGCTTTTTTAAAAGTAAAAGAGGATAAAGGGCTCCCTTACGGAAAATAAATTAACAGGAATTTGGAAGGTTATAGGCTTTATAATCATCTTTCATTTTTAACTTTTTATATTCTTTGTTAAATCGCTTTATGACACGCTCAGCTACTGACTTATTAAATGCGATGTAATTGCCCGCAAGCTTAGGAGGAGGCAATTTTTGCAGCTTAACAACGTCATTTACTTTATAGACAAAGCGTTCTAGCTGATACTTTATTGTAAATTCTGAACCTAAAATCAGATCAATTTTTCTTTTTAAAAAAAAATCTATATATTTTTTTTAGTCTCCAAAAATTAGTAATTTTTGGAGACTAAAACCAATTTCATTTACTAATGACTCGTATATGTCCCCTCTTACTATTCCCAAAGAAAACTGCTTTGCATCTTTTAGATTATTAATCCTGAGTTACTTATTAGCTTTGAGCTTATAAAAGAAAGTTTGACTAGATGCCAGCGGCCCAATCCAATTAAATAGTGGTTCACGTTCAGTGTTTTTAGCTATTGAAACAATACCAAGGTAAGTGTCTTTTGAAATAAGTTATAAGCACGCTTCCAAAGTAGCAATTTAAACTCGCAGGTTATATCAATAGCTGTGCAAATATCTTTTACAATATTGAGAGTACTACTAACAAGCTGGTCTTTGTCGTTTTGAATTTGTTGTTTTGAAATTATAAGGGAGAAATGTTCGGTATAAATTACAAGCTTAAACTCACTTGCATTAGCGCAATGACTTAGAAGAATAGAAAAACGAATATTAGGAGGGGCTAAATAATAGCAATATCATTTAGTTAATTTACATTGATAATGGGCGTTGCTTGGTTTGAGTCAAATTTCAGACACAAAAAAAGCGCCTTAAGCGCTTTTTTTCATTTCACTTAAAAAGTAAAATTATACAGCTGTGATGTTATCAGCTTGTGGACCTTTTTGACCTTGTGAAAGAGTAAACTCTACACGTTGGCCTTCAGCTAAAGTTTTGAAACCTTCGCTTTTGATTGCTGAGAAATGTGCGAAAACGTCTGGGCCATTTTCTTGCTCGATGAAACCAAAACCTTTAGACTCGTTAAACCACTTAACTGTACCTGATACGATGTTAGACATTGTAATATCCTGAAATAAAAATAAAAATATGCTCATAAGAGCGGGTGTAGCAAAAAATGAGATGGTACTTTAAAAACTTCAGGACGGTACTACAAGTATTACTTATATCGAAATGGAGATTTATAGCTTACATGCTTTCTTTCTAGCTGCGGCTTACTATATAGAGTTTAAATAATATGTCAAGTACACATTTATGATCGGAGCGATAAACAACCAAAACTGCTTTTATTCATTATTAAAATTCAAATTCTAATGCGAGCCTAAAGCTATGATTTTTTTCTGATTGGCTTATTTCAGTGATAAAACCTGCTTCCCATTTTAACTGTTTTTGTCCATCAAAACGCTGCAAGCCTATAAACCCTGGACCTATGCCAACAAAGTCTTCTCCTACGTAAACCTCTATAGAAGGTTGAAAAGCAGAACGATACCGGTAGCGATATTGCGCTCTAAACTCACTTTCCCATTCGTTTTGAATATCCTGCCCCCATTCATAAACCAAAAAAGCGTTTAATGTTAGGCTTGTTTTTCCAAATTCTTTTTCGATAACAAAACCCGAGGTTGCCTCAAATACATCTTCGTTATGCTTTTTCTCAAGCTCAAATAATGCGCCCCAATCAGCCCATAACTTACCTTGCTCAATTAATTGCCAACGTAGCTCAAGCTCGTACGCTTCTAAGCCAAAATCGCCGTTATCGTCTCGCTCACCAACTATGTAACCTTCTAGTGCCATTGTATCGTTAATAGCACCACCGCCACCCAAACGCTGCGCTAATATATTGCCACTATCAGTTTGATGTGACACTAATCGCCACTCAAACTCACGCTCAAAAGGCAAAACATAGGGGTGATATACCTTATCAACAACAATACCATCAGCATTCGCTTGGGTTGGGAGTAACAACACACAAAAAGCGGTAAAACTAAGCGCTAAATATAGGTTAAGTGCTTTCATACACGTTCCTTAGTTATTGAAGCCGGAATAACATAACAAAGTAATAAAAATAACACGCTGCTTGTACTATATATAAGTACACTCATTAAATCAGGAGTGGCCTCGTAACCAACAAGGGCACGCAATACGCGCCCAAGCTCAGAATTTTCACTTAACACATCACGTAAATCCCACACTGTTGAGGTGTTTGTAATTAAATCTATTTGGCTTGCCAAATCCAGTGCAACTAATAACTTAGCCGCGCTGTTAAAAGCAAGCAAAGTAAAAAGCGGATACATACCAAAGCGGTACTTAATTGTATTCATTAAAAAGTACAGCAATACGCTAAAACTTAAGCAAATCCCACTGCCTAATAAAGTGCCAATAAATAAGCTTTGCCCTGCATCACTATTTTGCCAAAAACTGGTGAGGTAAATAATATAGTGGCTTAAATAGAGCGTTATTGTGCTTATAACTGCGATATAAAATGCCGCTGACTTTTGCTTTAGTGCAAATACCAACACAGCAATAAATATAGTAATACATAGCCCTATCTGTGAGTACTCTAACCCTTGGTGTTCAAACCACTGGCTCACCCATGATGCGCTTTGCATGTACAGAAACGACATTACCGCGCCAATTAACACAGCAGAGCATATTCGCAAAGAGCTCTGTTTTTTTACTACTTGTAGCAGCACTAATAAAATAGCCACAGGTAGTAATTGATTAAGGCTCATGACTAAACTAGTTATTAACATGCTGCGCCTCTTCATTGCCAACTATTACAACGCCCCTTGCTGTATTTGGCGAAAACTCACCAAAAAACTCGTAATGCCCTTTACTTAGTGGCCCTATATAAATAATGCTTTTACGATTTGGGTAGAGTACTTTTTCTCTGTTTAGATCAAAGCTATCAAACTCTTCTGGTGTGCTATCTTGGTTTTCTATTAATAGTTTTACTTTTTTATTCACGGGAATTGTAATTTGTGAGGGATAGAACAAATGATCTTTTAAAATAATAAGGTACTCTTTACTCGCCGCGTTAAACGACAAAAATAGCAAACAACAAAGGCATTGATTAAATAAACGTTTAGTCACTTTTTACCTCTGTAAAAGTAACCTTAACGGTTAACCCACCTAAATGACTATTCGCTAGATGAATACTTGCGTCATAAATAGCAATTATGTGTTGAACAATCGCCATACCTAAACCCGCACCTTGCTCGCCTGATGGATGTTGATCGCCACCTACTCGATAAAAACGATTGAATATTCGCTCTTTTTGCTCTTCAGTCATGCCCGCACCAGAATCATCAATTTGCCAACTATAGCTGTTATTATTTGATGCTAATTTAATTATTATTTGACCATTATTGGGGGTGTATTTTATGGCATTGCTAAGTAAATTAGCGATGAGTGTGGTTAATGTAAACTCATCACCATTAATAATAAAATCATCACCTTCAAGACTAATAGTTTGGTTTTTTTCATCTATTTTGTCGTATTGCTCCGATACAACTTGCTGAGTAATCGTTAGCAATGATTGCTCGCTAAACTGCTTCTGCCATTGCTCAGGCTGGGTGCGCCCTAAAATTAGCATTTGCTCGACGATATTACTTAAGCGATTAATGCCTTGTGACATTGCTTGGAGTTCTTGATGGTTTTGCGAGTTGCTTTGCTTATTAGCTAAATTGTGTACATTAATTTTTAAGCTACTGAGCGGGGTACGTAACTCGTGAGCTGCATCTGAGGCAAAAAATCGCTCTCGTAAGTAAGCGGTTTCTACGCGTTTAAATAAATCGTTTAAACGATTAATAACAGGTTTAATTTCCTCGTCGGTTACCTGCCAGTTAATTGGCGTAAAGTCGTTTGCTTGGCGAGTAGCCAACTGCTTAGATAATCGAGTAAGAGGGGCTAATGCGTATTTAACAAAAAAACTTATAAAAATAGCAAGCAGAGGGACTGCCCATAGCATAGGTAACATTGCAGATAAAATAACGGCTTCAGCTAATTCAAACCGCTTTGACATAGGCTCAGCAACGATGACTTTACGAGTATTTTTTCTCATCACAAACACTCGCATACGCTGCCCTGCTACATTGGCAGTTTGAAAGCCCTCGCTAAAACTAATTTGGTTATTCGTTAAACTCGATGAGCCACTAAGTAAACTATTATTTTGCCAGATTTGATACAACAACTGAGCACTATTATTGCTTACTTGTACTGCATTTGTGCTTAGTGCCAATGGTTGCTCAATTAAAACGCCAGCCACTATTTTAAGTTCATTATCAAGCAAGTTTTCGCCGTGGTGCATGCTTTTTTGATAGCCTTTTACTAAAGCTAAAAAGCAAGTTAGCACCATCATTGAAAGTAAAATTAAGGTCAGACGTTTACGAATAGACATTTTCAACCTCGAAAGATAAACACACCCTAACGCTTACCAACTACGTAGCCAATGCCACGTAAGGTTTTAATAAAATCGCTAGGGAATTTTTTACGAAGATGATGAATATGCACCTCTATGGTATTAGAGCCAACTTCTTCACCCCATTGGTAAAGTTTATTTTCGAGTTGTTGTTTTGATTGCACCCTTCCCTGATTTTCCATCAGCGCCTTTAAAAGCATGTATTCTTTTCGCGGCAGTGTAAGTGACTGCCCACTTAGTGTAACTGTATGAGCAGATGTATCTATAACCACATCACTACAGCGCAATAAGCTTGATTGTGTTTGGTTAATGCGCCTGCTTGCTACACGTAAACGGGCAAATAGCTCCGCGGGGTCAAACGGCTTTGCAAGGTAATCGTCTGCCCCCATATCGAGCCCTTGGACTTTGTCGTCGATACTACCGCGAGCAGTTAAAATAACCACCGGAATAACTTTTTTTTGCGATTTAATATGCTTTAAAACTTGCGAGCCATCGCCATCAGGTAATCCTAAATCGAGAATAACAAGCTCAATTTCACCACTAGAAAGGCACTCTAAGGCGTGCTTTACTGTACCACTGTGCTCTACGCTGTAGCCCTCTTGACGCAAAGAGCGAATAAGCCCTTGCGCCACTAAATGATCGTCCTCAACGAGTAATAAATGCATTATGTGTTTATCTTTTTAGTTTTTTATCTACTTTTACCAATAGCTGGCTTATTGCTAGTTGGCGATATTTATCTGCTTTTGCACGAGTATCACGAATCCCAGCAGCTTGTGCTACGAGTAGTCGTGCTTTAGCTTGTTTATAATCGCCTTCGTCATACAAATATTCACCGTATAAGTAATTAGTATCAATGCCTTCGAGATTAAAAGCGAGCGCTTGTTTAAATAATTTTTCAGCTTTGTCGTCATCACCAAAACCAATTGGCCAACCAGGTACTTTACTGTAAAGCGTTGCAAGGCTTGCGTAAGCTGACCCATTTAATGCAGTACCATCTATTGAGAGTGCATTTTCGAGTGACGCTTTTGCCTCTTTTGCTAAACCAAGTGCACCCAAGCCACCTTTTGCACCTGCAAAGCTGGCTAACACAATGCCATTCCAAATATGTGTTTGTGCTGAGCTTGGGTAGTTCTTAACAAATAACGCGCTTTGCTCACTTAGTTGCGTAAACGCGTCTATTTGCGCATCGTCTTCAAGTTCGTAGTTGGCAATTGCCCACTTTTGTTGAATTGAGGTTAAGTCTTGCGCTTCATCTGCCTGTACTGCGGTTGTAAATACAGCCGTTAATATTAAATATAATGCGAGTGTAAATTTATACATAATTTTGCCCTTGTGTGTGTTTGTTAACTTAAAAAGCGTTTTATTTTAGGAAGTTGTTTTGCAATCGCGTTATCAACAACGCTTGGGAATGCGCCATTTATGCGTGCAAATAATTTTTCAGGAAAACCAATAAAGCGCCTTGTTTGGTTCGAACTTATAAGTGCTAATAACTCTTGAGCAACTAATTCTGGCGAGTCCATTTTATTACCGATCTCTTTATTCATTGCCCGCGCTTTACTGCTATTAATAGAGGTATCTGTCGCTCTTGGTGCTAAATAGGTCACTTTAACGCCTGAACCATTCAACTCACGTGATAATGCTTCTGTAAAACCACGTAAACCAAATTTACTGGCGCAATAAAGTGTTTGAAACGGGTAACCAATACTGCCAAACGATGATCCCACGTTAACAATGGTGCCTTTGGTATACTGTAACTGCCCTAAAAATAGCTGGCATAATTTAATAGGCACCGACAAATTAGTAATGAGCATATTATCTATTTGCTCAGAACTTGTGTGCTCAAGGCTTTGCATCGTATTTATACCTGCGTTATTAATAAGTAATTTAACGCCGCCGAGTTGCTTGGCTTTTATTGCTAAGTTAATGCGTGTTGTATCGTCGGTTAAATCGCCAGTAAATGTTTCACTGTCTGGGCATTCACGGCTCAGTTTTTCAAGAGCTTGCGTATTACGCCCTACAAGCAGTAACGTCCACCCTTTTGCATATAGGGCTTTAGCAATTGCTTGCCCTATTCCGCCTGTTGCACCAGTTAGCACACATAAAGAGCTGCTCATGCCGATTTGCCTTGTGCACTTGCTTTAAAAAACGGTTCATCATCGAGTCCACGAAATATATCGCCGTATAAACGATAAAAGCGCTTTGCACCATGAAGTATGGCTTGCTGATCCGCCTCATCTGTTATTTGGTTCATCAGGTTTTCAAAAAACTTTACATGCTCTATATCAAGTGCGCCGTGAGAGGTTAAATAACTAAATGCTTTTTTAGGTAAGCCCACAGCATTTGCAATGTTTGAAGCCGCGCCATCAGCAAGCGCTATCGAAGTACCTTCAAGTACATGCACCATGCCAAAAAAGCTCAAAGGATTTTTACGTGCAATGGAGTCGTACGCATACGACACCATCATCTCGGTAGCAAATTGTGGCTGACTGCACCGCACTGTTTCTTTGTCAAAACCACAGGCTGCAATATCGTTAAGTACCCACTCTTGATGGCCTATTTCTTCTTCAATGTATTCTGCGACCGCTTCGCGCAGCCATTCTTGATCGTCAGTTAATCGTGCACCAACCGACATCATTAATGGCACAGTGTGCTTAACATGGTGGTACGCTTGCGCTAAAAACGAGGCGTATTCTTCAAGTGATGCTTCGCCTTTAAAAACACGCTGGATAATAGGCGCTGCAAGCAGATAGTTTTGTTCTTGTTTAGTTTGCTCTTTTAGGGTGTTAAAAAAATCACTCATTAATTACTTCTCCAAGTCGGTAAAATTGCTCAAACACAGCATGGTACTGCTTACTTATGGCATCTCGTTTTGGGCGATTATTTGTTGTTAATAATCCTTGTTGCACACTTAATGGGGCAGTTAAACGATGCCATTTTTGAATTCGTGCATAGTCGGGTAGTTGTTTATTAATTGCGTTAATGTATTGCGCTAACACTGGGTTACTTAGCTTTGTATCGGCGTAAATAATGGCACTCAGAAAAGGTTGCCCCTCACCAAATACAACCGCTTGTAAAATACCGCTTTGACTAAGTAATAGTGATTCAGGCCACTCGGCACTAATGTTACGCCCCATACTGGTAATAATTAGGTTTTTTAGGCGGCCTTTAATAAATAGAGTATTTTGACGCTGCTCGACCAGATCACCGGTTGCATACCACTGGTTTTTGTCGTGTGGTTGATGATTTAAGTAACCTAAAAATAAGTCACCTTTTATAAAAAGCTGACCATTTTCAATTTTGGTTTGAATATGAGGTAATACAGAACCTGCACTATGGAGGTTATCGTTTGTGGGTGTATTTAAACTAACTACAGATGCCGCCTCAGAAAGGCCATAGCCTTGGTATACAGGTAAGTTTAAACTACGCGCTTTGGTTAATAGCATTTCGCTGACACGCGCACCACCTACTGCAATAAACTGTAACGAACTAGGCGGTTGCCACCCATCTTCTGCAAAAGTAACTAAGCATGCTAATAGTTCTGGCACTAAAATAAGCGTATTTGGCTTAACTTTATCAATCGCAGCAATAAGTTGTGCGGGCTGTTTTAATGCAGTTCCAACAAAGCCTAATTCATTTAATGGCATTAAGTGTACTGTACCGCCACTTTTTAAAGGGGCATACACGCCAGCTATATTTTCAAGCAATACAGCAAGGGGCAATAAACATAAATGCACAGGCTTTTTAATATTAATCTTATCGCAAAGAGATTGAGCTACCTGCATTTGGCTCTTTGCAGATAAGCACACGCCTTTTGGTTGCCCAGTCGAGCCTGATGTAAACGTTACTTTTTGAGTTTCAGGAAAATAACTGACGGGTTTAGCTACAACAATTTCGTAAATATATAATGTGTAACACTCAAATAAATTGATTGATGCGGTCGGCTCCCCAAATAAAGGGTTTAGCGTGTCGCTCATAAATACATTAGCGCCGCATTGCGCTAGTACATATTGAGTTTGTTGTTCACTAAAAAAGTGAGCAATTGGCACAGCCACTTTATTAGAAACCGCAGTAGCGGCATCAATAACAAGCCAAGCTGGCGTATTATCGAGCTTATAAGCGACACATTTGCCGTTAAAGCTTTGTAGTATTTTTACTACTTTTTGTATTTGCTGGTTAAACTCATCACCGTTAATTTCACGTGTTAGATCTTTATTATGGGCAATAATTAATGGCGATACTGAATGAGTATTATAGTAGTTCATACATTCACCAATGCGTTTACCAAAGAATTGATATTTGAGTGGTTTTGCTGCATCAAACTATAAAGCATTGGGGTATTTAATACTTGTTGGTGAGCTTGCTCTAGGCTCACAATGCATACTGTTGGTTGGTTGGCGTAATAGCTGCCCCACTTTAATGGGTTCTCAACTACAAAACTGCTCGCAAGTGCAATTTCAGTACACGTAACACCAAGTAAGCGCAATAAAGCACGCACTTTGTTGGTTGCACAAAACACTAAATGTTTTGCCCCCACACTTTGCAGAGCCTCGTTAACAATAATGAAATGTGCCAGTGTTGCTCTTCGATTTGTAGAGCAGAGATTACCAAGTTCAAAAATTTTATTACGAGAAATACTCTCATCTAAAAAATCTTCAACAGGTGATGCTAAATATTGCTCAATAAACAATGGCGAAGTTGCTTGCCTTAGCCCTAACGTGCACTTTCCTTGCTCGGTAACATATTGGCAAAGTAGTGGCATAAAAGAAGTAAGCTTAGCGTTATAGGCAACTAAAAAACCTTCTTTTACTGTATTTTCGAGATTTTTTCGATGCACATCATTAATACGAGCACTAATAAACTGAGTGTTATTTTGTGTTAAACCTAATGATGTAGAAGTGTGGGCTAATTGCATAAGCTCGCTCGTTTAAACCTGTTTATATTTCAGGATTTAAACTTAACGAGTGAAACTTAAAGAAAACTTAAGAAATTTAATTTAAATGAAAAAAGCGCCTTAACCACTACATTAAGACGCTTTTGGATGAAAACAGTTTTATACCAATCCGCAATAATACTTAATCATTTTCGGGGTTAAACGTGTCGCTACCTGCGTTAAAAAATTCTCATTTACGACTGCATGAATGCAGAAGGTAGAGCAATGCAGGAGCAATTGCCGAGAACAACTAAATAGCGAATTTTTTGCCTAGCTATCAACACGTTTTTCCAGCCTCAAAATAGATCACTTAATTAAGCGAATTGGTATTAGTTTTTTATTAGCTTGCTGTTAAAACTTATAAGCTAATGACATTTTAAATTGCGTTGGTGCGCCAGGATAAACCCATAAAGCGTTATAGCTACTTTGAGCGTACTCTTCATCAAAAATGTTATTAACACTGATATTAAGCTCAGTTTTTTCAGTTAAGTTTAACTGTCCGAATACGCCCACCAATTGATAGCTTGGCAACCTAAAACTTAAATCGGCGGCATCACCTAAACGGCTGCTGGTATATTGGTAACTTGCACCAAACTCAAGCTCTTTACCCATTAAGGCTGCTTGATGGCTAAGCGTAAGGTTTAAGTTGTTTTTTGGTACATTTACCAGCGGGCTTCCCTTTTCAATTGGCACGCCCCAATCAGCATTAATAATATCGTTTGCGGTTGTTGCATCTATATACGCGTACGATAAGTTAAACGCTGTTGCATCGGTAATGTAAGTGCTTAAATCAAGCTCAAAACCTTTGCTATCGGCTTTACCTATGGGCGCTGAAAAACCAACGTTAACTGGATCTGCCACTAACATATTACTTTTAGAAGCATCAAAAAATGCCACGGTACCATTTACGCCTTTGTATTCAAATTTAGCGCCAACTTCAAACGAGTCGCTATATTCAAAACCAAACGGGTCGCCGCTTGCATCAGTACCGCTCAGTGGTAAAAAGCCTTCGGAGTAACTACTGTAAAAGGTTATTGTATTATTTAGCTCGTACACTACGCCAACACGTGGGCTTATTTGACTCTCAGAGCTTGTTGAAAACACGCCGCTGTTAGTTTCTAAAATGTCTTGGTCAACGCTGTCAAACCTTAGGCCAACTAATAGCTTAAATTTATCGGTAATATCCATTTGGTCTTGAACATAAATACCGTATGCCTTTTGCTCTTCATCATTTTCGTAAAGTAGGCTTACTTCTGGGCGTTCACCATCGTAATTTGGCTCAAAAATATCAACCGTATACGTGCCGTTACCACCACGGTAACGCGAAAGTGCTGTTCGTAAATCGTATTTATACGCATCGGCACCTATCAATAAATGATGCGTAATACCTGCTGTATCTAAACTTCCGCTAAGCTCAAACTTAATGCTTGTGTCTTCTACTTCGTAATCGCGATAGCGTTGTTGGCGAGTAAGTGTACGGCCATCGTCAAATAACGATTGGCGCGATGGCGAAAGTTCAGCATCCGACGAAAACCCAGTTAATGTAGAGCTGCGATAGTTTGCACCTACTACTATTGCCCACTCATCGTTAATATCGTGGTTTAAAGTTATTTGGTGACCACGAGAATAAACCTGCGTATCGCCATCGTTTGGATTACCCAAGTAGCGCGAACTTGGCACTGTGTCAAAGTCGTTATCAAGTACTACAATGCCACGGTCGAATAACTGGGCTAAATCTACGTATTCAAACTCGTAAGTGACACTGGTCGATGCGTTTATTTGATGATAAATAGATGGCGTAATTACTTTCTTATTGGTGTAAACCTCATCGCGGTAGCTGTCGCTATCTTGCCATGCGCCATTTATTCTAAATGCAGTAGTCTCATTAATACCTTGAGTGTAATCGCCTTCAACACGATTAAAGCTGTCGCTACCTAGGCTTAGCTTTAGCTCGCCTTGTGGCTCAAATTGTGATTTTTTAGTAACAATATTAACAGTACCACCGGGCTCAGATCGCCCATAAAGTGCCGAGCCAGGGCCTTTTAATACTTCAATGTATTCAATGTTTGATACATCACGCTGGCCGCTAAAACCACGACCACCACTAAAACCATTAACTAAATAGCCAAATGGCATGTTTTCGTTACCCGAAAGGCCACGAATCGAAAAGCTATCCCACAGTGCACCACTGTTGTTTTTACGCGAAATACTCGCTGAAAAATCAAGCGCATCTTGTAGTTGAGTAATCCCTTTTTTATCAAGATCCCCACTATTTATACTAACAATAGATTGTGGCATTTGCTTTTGAGGAATATCGCCACGATAAGCTTGTTTATAAGTGACAGATATTTTTTCGATTTCTTCTTTTTGGTCTTGCGCAATACTTGGTGCACTAATACCTAGGCAGGCTAAATAAATTAATGAGTACTTCATGATGATTGTTTAACTAAGCAGTGTTATATTATAACAAAATTGTAGCATGTGTTATTTTATAACAAAACTTCTTTTTTAAAATTAAACTCAGGTTAATTATTACCCTAGGGCCTATTTATCTTTCGAGGTTAAATTTGCAGCAGTGTGTTTGGTATTTAGGCAAGACAGAGCCTACGAAGTGTGGTTATTCCCCATAAATAGGCGATAACGCAGCATAAATGCCAAACATGCGCTGCCCAAAGGGTTCTTTCTAGGGAGACGATTAACTCTTTGTTGCCTACATGGATGTCATAGGTAGGTACTTAAGAAAAATTTTAAGTGCAGCCTTAAAAATTTGGCTCTACCCCATATTGAAATACGCC
>NZ_JADYXE010000064.1:0-17888 GCF_015864465.1 Pseudoalteromonas sp. SWN29 | reverse complement strand
TGTTATTTTATCAAATTAAGGAGGTTTAAGCGCTTAAATTAAATAGAAATTTTTGATATTGGTCTGATCAATGTCAGTTATAATAACTCCTCATCGGAACTAACCCTTGATCAATACTCATTAAATTTTATATACAAATGGCAAAACTACAATTCAATCAACCCTTGATTTATCTGGTACTTTAGCAGCTAATAGCACCTTTGTTATTGTTAATTCAAGTTCAAATGATGCACTAAAAGAAAAAGCCGATTTGGAACATGGTGTTGCTAATTTTAATGGTGATGATGCATTAGTCCTAATGCAAGGTAGTTCTGTAGTAGATAGCTTTGGACAACGCGGTGTAGATCCCGGTTCTTTTTGGTCTGAAGGCGCAGTACAAACACAAGATAAAACACTTCGTCGTAAAGACAGCATTACTGTAGGTAGAACAACACCAGATGCAGCATTTAATCCAAGTGAAGAATGGGTGCAGTTTGAAAAAGATGATTTTGATGGATTAGGTGCGCACGCAGGTAATGGTGGAACAACACCTGAACCAGAGCCTGAGCCAGAACCACTTATTCCACTTGTTTGTGGTGCAGAGAAAGTTTTAATTAACGCTATTCAAGGTGATGGCTCTGCAAGCCCACTTGTTGATACATTAGTAGAACTTGAGGGTGTTGTAACCGCAGACCTTCAAGATGATGATCAATTAAAAGGCTTTTTTGTTAGCTCACTTGCTGCTGACATAGATGCAAATCCACTCACCTCTGAAGGTGTATTTGTTTATTTTGCAGATATTGACGTAAACGTAGGCGACCATGTACGTGTACAAGGTACTGTAGAAGAATATTTTGATGCAACACAAATCGGCAGTGTTAGCCAAGTTGCCGTATGTGGCACTGGTTTAGCTGCAGCAGCTACAAAAATCACTTTACCTTTAGCTGATACAACTGATTTAGAAGCTTTTGAAGGTATGTTAGTTACATTAGAGCAACCATTAGTGGTTACTAATAACTTTGGTCTTGGTAGATATGGTGAAGTTGAATTAGCTACAGAGCGCTTATATCAAGGGACTCAAATTGCATTACCTGGAGATGCAGCTAATGCAGTTGAAACAGAAAATCTACTTAAAAAGATTTTACTAGATGATGGCTCTACAGTACAAAACTTAGACCCGACAGCTTACCCAGCTCCAGGCTTATCTGCAGAAAATACATTACGCACTGGCGATACAGTAAATACTGTTACAGGGGCACTTGCTTATAGCTTTGGCCTTTACCGAATTCACCCAACTTTAGCACCTCAATTCATTGCGACAAATGCACGTGAAGATGCGCCAGAGCTTAATGCTGAGGCAGATTTACGTGTGGCTAGCTTTAACGTGCTTAATTACTTTAATGGTGATGGCCAAGGTGAAGGGTTTCCTACAGCGCGTGGTGCAGACTCTGAAGCTGAATTTATTCGTCAAGAAGCTAAAATTGTAAGTGCAATTAGCGCTATCCAGGCCGATGTTGTTGGTTTAATGGAAATCGAAAATGATGGCTTTGGCGAATTTAGTGCAATTGCAAGCTTAGTAAATGCATTAAACGAAGCTGATAGTGCTAACAACTATGCATTTGTTGACTTTAACGTAGATCAAATTGGTACCGATGCAATTACTACCGCACTTATCTATCGTGCTAACAAGGTAGAGGAAGTAGGTACTGCTGCTATTACGACTGAGGCTCCATTTGATTTTAGTAACCGTGCTCCAATTGCACAAAGCTTTAAATCTTTAGAAACTGATGAAGTATTTACTGTTGCTGTGTCACACCTTAAATCTAAAAGCTGTGGTAGTGCTTCTGGAAACAATGCAGATTCAGATGATGGACAAGGCTGTTGGAATGAAATACGCACAGAAGGTGCTAATGCATTCGCAAATTGGCTTGATAGCAAACCAACCGGTGTTGACGATGAAGATACTATTTTAGTCGGCGATATGAATGCTTACGCAATGGAAGATCCAATACGTGCATTTGCAAATAAAGGATATAAGAATGTAGTTGCAGAGCTTGATGGCAATACACTTGGTTACTCTTATAGTTTCTCTGGTCGTGCAGGTAGCCTTGACCATGCTGTAGCGACCCAATCACTACTAAACAAAATTGTCGCCGCAACAGATTGGCATATCAACTCAGATGAACCTATTTCACTTGATTACAATGTAGAATTTAAAAGCGAAGGTCAACAATCTAGCTTGTATTCTGAAAGTGCATACCGCGCATCGGATCATGACCCTGTAATTATTGATATTAAATCTGAAATTACTTTAACGCCTGAAGAACAAACACCAATAATTGCTGCTGACCAAGTTTTTGCAATTGATGAAAATAGCGCAATTGACACAATTATCGGCACGCTTGAATTCAGTGTTCCGAATGCGGATGTATCGCCAGTGGTTGAATTTATAGTGTCGGGTAGTGAGATAATTACAGTTAATGAACAAGGTCAACTTATTGTAACCGGTGAACTTGATTTTGACGTTGAAAGTACAATTGCACTATCAGTGCAAGCAAAAGATAGCGCTGATAACGTGTCTGATTCGGTAACAGTTACAATTAACATCACTGAAGCGAGCTCTGATGATGACGATTCAGGTTCATTATTATGGTTATCACTTCTTTTAGCACCGCTATCAATAGTGCGTAGATTCAAAAAGAAATAACCAACTTTAATCTCAACATTTAAAAAGCCGCGCATGCGGCTTTTTTATTTTATACAAATGTAATTCAGACAAGCTTCATTAAACCCCACGTACTATGTTCATACGATCTGTAAATCTTCTAGTAATTAATCAGTAACAACTACATACATTTGAGTGAATTTTACACAAAAAACCTCAATGAGCTACATGTGATAAGTTTACCTACTGAAAAATATAAACTTTTAAAGGGTCCACTTCTTGCTTTTAGTAATCTAGAAGATACTTACAAAGAAATTAATATTTACCCTGAACGTAAAAATAAGTCGTGTTTTTATAAAGGAATGAGAATGAAACAATTAACCCAAAATCTGCCTAAATGGCAAAAGAAGTCAGCACCACTACTGGGTCTACTTATTATTTTTTCGACTTGGGGCAATAGCAACCAAGCGATTGCTGCAACCGTTGATGTAGCAATCCCACAAAGTAGCTTATTTGACGTAATTAGCGCCCGCGCTAAAAAGTTAGCAAGTGAAGAATACGTGGCGCCTAAAAACATCGAGCTTGAAGCATTAAATAATATTGATTATCAAGATTACCGTTCAATTCGCTTTAAAAAGGACAAAGCGGTTTGGAAAGATGAAGGTCTTTACGAACTACAGCTATTCCATCCGGGGTTTTTATACAAAACACCTGTCACTATAAATACAGTTGATAGCGATTCAAAACGTAGTCGCTTGCCTTTTAGCACCGATTTTTATCAATACGATGGAACTGCAGCGCCACTTCAAGAAGAAATAGCTAAAAGTGTAGCGGGCACTCAATTAGGCCATGCAGGATTTCGTTTACATTACCCGTTAAATACTAATGAATATAAAGATGAAGTAATGGTATTTCAGGGGGCATCGTACTTTAGAGTAGTCGGTCCTAATCAAGTTTATGGTTTGTCTGCCCGTGGTTTAGCAATAGATACCGCTGAAAATTCAGGTGAAGAGTTCCCAGTGTTTAAAGAATTTTGGTTAGTTAAGCCAAAAGCTGAGCAAACAAGTATTACTATTTTTGCATTACTTGATAGCCCATCTATATCTGGTGCCTATAAGTTTAATGTTGATCCAACAACAAACATGCTTGTTGATGTAGATATGCAAATTTTTGCGCGTAAAGATATTAAAAAGCTCGGCGTAGCGCCACTAACAAGTATGTTTTATCACGGCGAAAACAGCACCAAATTTTTTGACGATTACCGCCCTGAAGTTCATGACTCAGATGGCTTATTAACGCAATCTGCCGATGATAAATGGGTATGGCGTCCGCTTAACAATCCTTCACAACTGAGTGTTACATCATTTTCGTATAATAACCCTAAAGGTTTTGGTTTAGCACAGCGCGACCGAGATTTTAATAATTATCTAGATACCGAAGCACATTATCACAACCGCCCTAGCCTATGGATTGAACCACAAGGTGAATGGGGAAATGGCCGTGTAGAGCTTGTAGAAATACCTACTGATACAGAAACAAACGACAATATCGTCAGTTACTGGGTACCAGAAAAGCCAATGAAAGCCGGTGATTCGTTAAAGCTAAGCTACAAAATGACGACCTTTAATGCAGCTTTAACTCAGCACGAGAAAGCGAGAGTACTGCGCACAAAAATCGGTAGCGCCGCTTTACCAGGTGAAGACAACCCGCCGCCGCCAAGTCATCGTCAATTTACTGTTGATTTTACAGGTCCAGAAATAAATCAACTTTCTGATCAATTAAAACTCGATGCCGACATTCAACTTACAACGGGCGAAGTAACCGATGTAAACGTACAAAAACTACCTGATTCACGTGGATGGCGTGTCGCCTTTAAAATTGCACCACAGGACGATCAACCCGTTGATATGCGTTTATCGTTAAAACTACGTGATAAAGAAATTAGCGAGGTATGGAGTTATGTTTGGTACCCAAATGACATCAAGTAACAAAGGAAAAGGCACTTCAATGCCATTCAAAACACTAAGAGTATGGCTATTTGCTATTGCGGCACTTGGCACATCAGGTTACGGCATATCTATCATGTTTGAGATTTTAAACTCAAACGGTATGACATTGCTTGAGTATGCTCTTTTAGTTTTATTCTCAATCACCTTTGCGTGGATTGTAACGGCCTTTTGTAGTGGAACAATCGGCTTTGTATTACAGCTATTACGAATTGACCCACTTACGCTAAAGCGTATTAAACCCATTGAGTTTAATAGTGAGGCAATTAACGCCCAAAAAACGGCTGTTGTAATGCCTATTTATAACGAAGACACTCACCGTGTTATCGCGGGCTTTGAAGTTAGTCTGCAATCGTTAAAAGAAACAGGTCAACTTACAAACTTTGATTTTTACTTATTAAGTGACACGCAAGACGCGGAAATAGCTAAAAACGAGCTAAGTGCATGGCATGCATTGTGTGAACGTTTAGGTGATACAGCAAAACACGTTTTTTATCGTCGCCGAGAAGATAACAAACATCGTAAAGTTGGTAACCTAACCGACTTTTGTGAACGCTGGGGCAGCCAGTACGACCATATGATTGTGCTTGATGCAGACAGCGTAATGACGGGTAAATGTATGCTTGAGCTCACTACAAGCATGCTTAACAATCCACAAGCCGGTCTTATTCAAACTATTCCGATCCCTGTTCGTCAAGATACCTTTTTTGGCCGTTTTTTACAGTTTGCATCAGTGCTATATAGCCCAATGCTCGCGACTGGCTCCGCTTTTTGGCAAACTGATAAAGCAAACTACTGGGGTCATAATGCAATCATTAGAGTTGAAGCATTTATAACCTGCTGTGGCTTACCAACACTTAAAGGTAATGCACCTTTTGGCGGTGAAATTTTAAGCCATGATTTTGTAGAGGCTTCGCTACTTCATAGTGCTGGTTGGGATGTATTGTTGCTATCAGATATTGAGGGTAGCTATGAAGAAGTACCAAGTAACATTCTAGATTACGCTGTACGCGATAGACGTTGGGTGCAAGGTAATATTCAGCACTTAGGCTTATTGTCGTCGCCAAAATTAAAACTAATGAGTAAGCTTCACTTTTTACTAGGTGCCACAGCCTATATTTCATCGCTAATTTGGCTCTCAATGTTAGCGCTAAGTACGATTGATGCAGTAACTCGCGCATTAAATAGTGATGTGTACTTTAATCGTGTTTATCAGTTATTCCCTACATGGCAAATAGCTAAAACGGATCTTATTGATTCACTGCTGTACTTAACTATCGTTATTTTATTAATGCCTAAGCTAATGGGCATAATAGTCACCTTAATACATAGAAACAAACGTTTTGGTGGCTCAATTAAGCTAATACTAGGCTCAATTATCGAAACTGTATTTGCTATTATCGTTGCTCCATTAATGATGGTATTTCATGCTTACTTTGTACTGTGTGTATTTTTAGGTAAAAAAGTAAAGTGGGATGCACAACCTCGTGAAGGTCGTATGGTTCCTTGGAAGGAAGCGTTTGGTTATACGTTATTTTCAACTATTGTGGCTATTGCATGGGGAAGTACAGCTTACTACTTCACACCGGTGTTCTTTTGGTGGTTATCGCCTATATTATTAGGCTTAGTGCTAGGCGCTCCGATTATCCGTTATACCAGTAGCATTAAACTCGGTGTACAGCTAAGAAAGTTAGGTATATTTATTTGCCCTAGCGAAGTTGATAACGATTCAACACTAGAAGCGCTTAAAACTCACCTAAAAGAAATTTCGGTACCAAAGGAAGGTATTTACCCACAAACAATACCGGCACTACCACAAGAGCAATTGGTAACAATGCCTATCCAGTCTTTTAAAAAGCCACGCAGGCTAAAGATGAAAGCGCTAAAAGCCAAGGTAATAAAAAAGTTTAATTAGCGCGTTATAAAATACAAAAACAAAAAAGGAGCGATTAATCGCTCCTTTTTGCTATCTAAATTTAAAATCAAGCGTTGCATTTATCGCTAATATTATCCATTTTGTTAGCTAACTTATTACAGTACATTTTAGAAATAGCTGATTGCGTTTCGTCATCAAGTTGCCAGTTATAAAAATGGAAATTTTTACCATTTTCTAACTCGACATTAAAAATGGTAAAAAGAAAAAACGAACTAAATGATACGCAACTAATTTCCTCGCTATTGATATAACGCTTTGTGCATAAACGCGTATAACAAATGCCTGCTTTATAACAATGTAAAAAACGAAGATGAAGAATATTAAAAGTAATAATAATAAGTAAAGCTGGCATGACAGTGAGAAAAACAATTTTTAGGTTCACTGCAAATATAATATGAATTAAGAATATTAAGCTGAATGCTAAAATACATTTTGTGAATTGTAGCCACCAGTTTGGTGCCAATTTAATAGGTTTCATAATTGTTACGTCTTATATAAAATTAATATGCAAACGTCTCTGCTGCGGAGACTTCCTTATCTGACTTTAGAGCTCTAGTCTAAAAGTGCTGGTATTTTACATTACGCACATAGAAGCATCAACAGAAGTTCTTAATTTTCAACAAGTTACATGCTATTTACAATAAATCCTTTGTAAACCAAATAATTAAGTAATTAGCGTAAATAAATCCCCCTCTAATACCTTTTTATTAACTAGCAATATAAGACTACTTAATAATAAAAAGTAGTTATTTATAACTACAAAAAATAAAACCAAATTTCAGGCAATAAAAAACCCGCAACATGTGCGGGCTTTTTTAAAGAGTTAAAGAGCTAATTACTTAGCAGCTTTTTTCTCTTTTTCTGCAGCGATTACTGTATCAGCAACGTTTTGCGGACATGCAGCGTAGTGTGAGAACTCCATAGAGAACTGACCACGACCAGATGTCATTGTACGTAGTGTACCGATGTAACCGAACATTTCTGATAACGGTACGTCAGCTTTAATACGGCTGCCTGTTAAACCAGCTTCTTGGTCTTTCATCATGCCACGACGACGGTTAAGGTCACCGATAACATCACCAACGTGATCTTCTGGAGTGAACACGTCAACATTCATGATTGGCTCAAGAAGTTGTGCGCCCGCTTTAGGGATCGATTGACGGAAAGCGCCTTTAGCAGCGATTTCGAATGCGATTGCAGATGAATCCACGGCATGGAAACCACCGTCGAAAAGTTCAACTTCAACGTCAAGTACAGGGAAACCAGCTAGAACACCAGTACCCATCATTGACTTAAAGCCTTTCTCAACTGCAGGCCAGAATTCTTTAGGTACGTTACCACCAACAACTGATGATTTAAACGTGAAGCCTGAAGCAACTTCGCCTGGCTTGATGCGGTAGTCGATTTTACCGAACTGACCAGAACCACCAGATTGTTTCTTATGCGTGTAGCTATCTTCAATTTCTTTAGTGATAGTTTCACGGTAAGCAACTTGTGGTTGACCAACAATAAGGTCTACGCCGTAAGTACGCTTAAGAATATCTACTTTGATATCTAAGTGAAGCTCACCCATACCTTTAAGGATAGTTTCGCCTGAATCTTCATCAGTCTCAACTTGGAAAGATGGATCTTCTGCAACCATTTTACCGATAGCAACACCCATTTTCTCATTACCGCCTTTATCTTTAGGCTGTACAGCAATCGAGATTACTGGAGTTGGGAATACCATTGGCTCAAGTGTTACTGGGTGCTTAGGATCACATAATGTGTGACCAGTTTGCACGTTTTTCATGCCTACGATAGCAATGATGTCACCAGCTTGTGCGCTAGTTAATTCGTTACGGTCATCTGCTTGCATCTCAACCATACGGCCAACACGCTCAGTTTTACCAGTAAACGAGTTAAGGATAGTGTCACCCTTGTTTAGTTTACCTGAATAAATACGTACGAATGTTAATGCACCAAAACGGTCATCCATTATTTTGAATGCAAGCGCTTTGAAAGGTTCGTCAGTAGATACTACTGCGAACTCGCCATTTTCGTTACCTTCTTCATCCATAAGAGGTTGAGGATCAACTTCTGTAGGAGATGGTAAGTAATCAACAACAGCGTCAAGAATAAGCTGCATACCTTTGTTCTTAAACGCAGAACCACAGTATGTAGGGAAGAAAGCAAGGTCACGAGTACCTTTACGGATACAACGCTTGATGTCTTCTAAAGAAGGTGCTTCACCTTCCATGTAAGCTTCAAGTAGTGCATCGTCTTGCTCAAGGGCAGTTTCAACAAGCATTTCATAATACTCGTCAGTTTGCTCTACCATGTCAGCAGGAACATCTGTGATTTCGTAGTTTTCAGGAAGACCAGTGTCATCCCAAACGTATGCTTTTTTAGTTAAAACATCTACAACACCAACAAACTCATCTTCAATACCAATTGGTAAAGTCATGATTAGTGGAGTTGCGCCAAGTACTTTACGTACTTGCTCAGTTACACGGTAAAAATCAGCACCCATACGGTCTAATTTATTTACGAAGATAATACGTGCAACTTCTGAATCATTAGCATAACGCCAGTTAGTTTCTGATTGTGGTTCAACACCACCAGAACCACAGAACACACCGATGCCGCCATCTAGTACTTTAAGTGAACGGTAAACTTCAACTGTGAAGTCAACGTGTCCAGGAGTATCGATAACGTTAAAACGGTGATCTTTCCAGAAACAGCTTACAGCCGCAGACTGAATAGTAATACCGCGCTCAGCTTCTTGTTCCATGAAGTCAGTAGTAGATTCACCATCATGAACCTCACCAGTTTTATGGATTTGACCAGTAAGCTTTAGGATACGCTCAGTAGTCGTGGTCTTACCCGCATCAACGTGCGCGAAAATACCAATGTTTCTGTACTTCGATAAATCTGCCATTAATTTTGCTCTTAATAAAGTCGATAAATTATTCCGCAGGAGTATAACATCACTTAAAGCGAACATCACCATGCAAGCCGCTTAAAATGCAATCAATTCAACATATTTTTTTTATCGTCAGAATCTACAGAGCATTTAAGATGACAAATATCACATAACGAACTGAAATTATTAATTTTTAATACTTAACTTAGTCGGTATAAAGTTACTTCATTATTTTGTAACCGCGCTCAGTGCGAGTAATACAACCATAACTTTGATCAGCAGTTAACTTGTCTAACTCAAGTAAATACGCTAGGTATCGGCGTATTATAGATTGATTAACACCGACTAAATTGCGGGCTTTGTGGACGGCGAATGTCGTAGTAACGCATTTCATAACAGTATCGTATATTTTTTATGTACGCATTTAACGTTAAAAAAAATTGGCACAACACGAGCTGTATCCAATAAAATCAATATATTATGCATTTTAATGTAAACAACTATTAACATTTCATTGTTGAAAATGCCTAAATTTGGTACATTTTATCTTCAGTGCATATGCATAAAACAACAATTATAAGAACTTACAATGAAACGGAATTTATCTCGTATTACTTATTGGCTGCTTACTTTTAATCTATTAATTTTATGCGGTAATGTTATTGCCCAGCAATATGAAATAACATCACCCGCTGATTGGGTAAAATCCCATGAAATAAAACAGCCTGAACAAACAGACATGACAAAAGTACGCGACGGCACGCTGTACTTACTACTCGACAATCAATCCTACGTACCTAATAACCAAAAACAACAACGCTATACGCGGTTAGTTATGCAGGCGCAAAATCAAAGTGGTGTTGACTATATAAGCCAGCTTAATCTAGATTTCGATCCAAGTTATGAATCGCTAACACTAAACAGCTTAACTATTATCAGAAATGATAAGCGCATTGATAAGCTTGCCAGTGCAAGAATGACGGTGATACAAAGTGAATCTGAATTAGCTAATCGCATTTATAACGGCAGCCTCTCACTGAACATCATTATCGATGATATGCGCAGTGGCGACATACTCGATTACAGCTACACAGTGACAGGAAGTAATCCTGTATATGCAAACAAGTTTAGTGCAAGGCGCACGCTTAATTGGTCTGTCCCCGTTGTACAACAAAATATGCGCGTACTTTGGGGTAAGCAAACACCTTTACATATTAATACAATAAACGGCACAGCAGATATTCAAGAAACGCTTAACAAATATGGTAAAGATTATTCTATCGCTCTTTTTGAAGAGCCCTTACTAGAGCAAAACTCTCAAACCCCAACGTGGTACGACCCCTATACACAAGTTTACTTTTCTGAGTTTGACGATTGGGAGCAGGTAGTTGACTGGGCATATCCGCTTTATCAATCAGCTATAGAAACCCCAAATAGCATTTTGACTATAGCTGAGGATATAAAAGCAAAGCACATCCAAACATCAGATAGAATTACAGCCGCACTGCGCTTTAGCCAAGACGAAGTTCGATATTTAGGGCTTGAAATGGGCACTAATTCACATCAGCCAACGTCTGCCTCACAAACGCTATCGCTGCGATACGGTGATTGCAAAGATAAAACAGTACTACTTATTTCTTTATTAAAAGCGATGGATATAGAAGCTTTTCCTGCGCTAGTTGACACAGAGGAAACCAAACGCTTAAAAGAACTTCCACCTTCTGCAAGTGTTTTTAATCACGTAATTGTTACGCTTAAATACGATAACAAGCGTTACTGGCTCGACCCAACAGTAAACTATCAACGCGGAACACTTGAGTATATAGCACAGCCCGATTACGGCTACGCTCTGATAATCAAAGAAGGCGAAACCGCTTTAACATCAATGGCGCAAAAACCTATACATACAAATGTATCTGTTGAAGATAACTTTTTTATCGCTAAAAAGGTATCTGAGCCCTCACGTTTCGAAACTCAGTATACATACGCTGGATTTGAAGCAATTAATCGCAGAAGTAATATTGCAAGTAATGGTTTAAACAGTGTTGCTACATCTTATTTTGAGTACTACCAAGGTTTTTTAAATGGTTTATCAATAAATGAAACCATGCAGATTAGTGAACAAGAACAAACCGGTAGGCTAATAACAAAAGAATCGTATTTAATTGATGAATTTTGGGAAAAAACAGATGAAGGCTACGAAGCTAATTTTTATGCCAATGAAATACAAAACAGTGTTTACGAACCAAAACAAGTAAACAGAACTGACCCGCTTTACTTCAGCTATCCCAATATAATTAACACCACAATAAAACTACATTTTGCAGAAAAAGATTGGGGATTTGATAGCGAAAAAGAAGAAATTGATAACGGCTACTTCAATCTAAAAACAACTACTGAATTTAATGATAACGTTTTAACACTGAGTTATGACTATTACGCAAAACAAGATCATATTAAAGCCGCTCAAATAGATGATTATTTAGCACAGCGTAAAAAGTTAATATCAGCAACCTATTACCCTATTTTAAAATACGCAGAAACAATCGAAACGCCTCAAACAACAGCTGATGTGTTAGATAGCTTTGGTTATAGCTGGCTTAAATATGTGTTGGCAGGCTATATTTTAGTACTCATATTCTTTTTTGCTGATTGGCGATTAGAGTCAGCCAAACGCCCTCACTTTGAAAACAACCCATTCTATTGTGTATCTGTAAGTAAGTTTATTATTTATAGTATTTTAAGTTTAGGTCTATTTGTTAATTACTGGAGTTATCGTAACTTTAAAGCAATTAAAGAGCGCGACAACTCAAGCATAATGCCTATTGTCCGAGGTATATTTGCATTTATATGGTACTACCCTTTGTACAAAGCACTAGCTCAGCACAGCCAAAAACAATTTAATAAAAATAGAATTATGCCTAGTTGGGTTGCTGTAATACTTTGGTTAATAGTACTTGCCAGCACTTTTGCTTATCGTATGGATGAATACGCAACTATAGTAATTTGTATAATGCCATTTTTATGGCTACCTATGGTCAACTATATTGAGCAAACCGATACCAGTAAAGAAGCCCTACATTACAACTCGTCTTGGCGAATTAGACAGTATTTAATATCACTTGCGTTTGCACCTTTATTATTTTTAGGTGTACTTCAAGAAATCAATATTTTACCTAATAGCTCCATTATAAAAGGCGATAGCCTATGGTCTTATCAAATACACTTTTTAAAACGTAATCGCCTAACGCCAGAAAACGAAGACATACTTTATTTTTATAGCGATGCAGTGTTTGATTACCGAGAAGACGGTAACGGAATAACCGAGAACTATATTTTTAGCTACTACAAAAACGATGACGGTAAGCTTGAATCAGATTTAAGCCATTTTAAAGAGATAGAAAAAATAGAAGCCTCGTACGGTAAAACCAAGCTTGATAACACCACCATTAAAGTTATAAAAAATGACGGTAGTGATTTCTTGCTCATTGTAGGGAGCCTAAACAAACAAGATAAAGTACTCGTAAAGCAAATTAATCTAAGAATAATGGCTAATAAAACGCCATAACTTGACTAGGTTTACTTTAATACATATCATTGATTTGTTCACAAAACAAACAGCCGTAAATAATATTGGATATAATCATCGAGGGAAATAATATGATCAAATTAATAGCTAAATCTGTATTGCTGAGTACGTTAATATCTGCCCCGTGCTTTGCAGAAAGTAACAATACTACACCGTCTTTAAGCAGTAAAAATCAAGTAACTGCTAACTTTTCAGTTGACTATTCTCAATACAATGCAGTTTTAGAGGCTTCTGTTCTTGAGTTAGCTCGTTCAGATAGATCGTATATTTCCTATGATGAAAATGAGAAAGGCCCTAACTTAGGGAGCAACCGAGCTACTGATGCAGAAGCAAACCGTTTTTATTATGAGCAATTTATTGATGACCCTGAATTAACAAAATCAATTACTGCTATAAAAAATAGCCTTCTTAGTTATTTAGCAAATAACCAACTTAATAAATTAAGTAATGAAGAGCAAACTGCATTTTGGCTGAATCTACACAATGTAGCAGTAATAAACGAATTAGCTCAGCGCTACCCAAAAGACACAAATAGTTTATCTTATGATGTGGCTGATAAAAGCAGCTTCTTTCACAAAAAGCTATTCACATATAATGGGCAAGCACTTAGTTTAGATGACATTGAATACAAAATATTAATGCCATTAAATAAAAACAACCCTCTCGTTATGTACGGTTTATATAAAGGTTATATCGGTTCACCAAATATTAGAACTGAAGCATATACAGCCAATAACTTAATGCCTTCATTGATTGATAACGCCCAAGAATTTATTAATTCAAATAGAGGTACTAATTACAGCAGTAACCTTCTTAATGTATCAACCATGTATAAAGATAAAAAAGCATATTTTAATGACTTTAATAATGACTTGATTGATCATCTAAGTTTATATGCAGACAACGATTTACTCAGTAAGCTAAAAAGTAAAAAAACGGCTCTTTTTACTATCGATAATTATGACATTACCGACGTAACAGGCCCTAAGCATCGAGATTCTTACGATATTATTACGAGCAATTGGAACAAAGCCTTATTGATCCCTCAGCATAGCTTTCCTCGCTTAAATAATCTTAAAATTCCTGCTAAGCGAATTGTTATTCTTAGAGAGTTACAAAGAAAAAATAATTTATTGAAAACAAACGTAAGTGCTGAAAACGCCTACTACGCAAGCAACTAATAGAATAAACTTAATTAAAAAAATGCGCATTTAATGCGCATTTTTTATATTTATCCATCCTGATTTTATCCCACTTACTTCTTACTTGATCAAACAAAGCCAACCTTCTCGATAATTAAGTTAATACCAAATTACGTTAAATAAGTGATCTATTATAGCGCTAAGAAAATAGCGCAATAACAAGGCGAAAATTATCGTTCTTTTTTAGGTTTAACATTAGCTTATAAAATAAACGCAAAGACAATAGGAATTATTTGCATTTAGGTGTTGACAGATAATTAGATCTAACTGATAATCAATATCAACAAGACGGATTGCATACCACTTGTTAAGGAATGAATTGATTTGTTTCTCGACCCTGAAACAACGTGTGGCGCACGTAAACAGCTATGGTTACTTGTTATGAACCGCAACGCCCCTTGATGTTGATGATGAGTAACCGCCCTACTATTTTACTTGCTACATTGCTCATATCGGTGACGGTAGATATGAAACTAAAAAAGCCCTTACGGGCTTTTTTTATGTCTGTAATTTAGTAAAACTAAATCACTTTAATTAAATAACCTGAACTCTGGTTAGATATTAACGACGATTTTTGCGAGCTCGCGCTCGGCGTTGCAGTTTTTCTTCTTCTTTAGCTTGTTTTTTAGCTTCTGCTGCAGCACGTAAACCAGCAACCATTACTTCTTCTTCCTCACGCATTTGCGGGGTTTCCATCGTAATACGGCCAATAATACCGTCGCGTAATTCGTTGATTAGTATTTCAGACATTTTGTATGTGTCTATTTGGTTACCACCACGAATACAACCACGTTTTTTACCCGCCATTTCAACAAACTCCCAATCACTTTCTGGTAATTCGTCTATTTTATAACGCGCTTTTAAAAGCTCAGGGTATGCACGCAATAAGTACTCAGCTGTGTAACTTGCTACTTCTTCATACTCAAGCGCCGTATCACGAATGGCACCGGTAGCGCCTAAGCGATAACCAGAGTTTTCGTTTTCTACTTTTGGCCAAAGCATACCTGGCGTATCGTAAAGCATAATACCGTCTTCAAGCTTAATGCGTTGCTGCGCTTTAGTTACCGCAGGTTCATTACCTGTTTTTGCAACTATACGCCCAGCTAGTACATTAATTAACGTAGATTTACCCACGTTAGGAATACCCATTATCATGGCTTTAATTTGCTTATCGGCACCCACTTTATGCGGCACTAACTTTTTACAAAGTTCGTTAATACGATGCACTTCAGCCGCTTTATCATGTCCAAAAGAGATAGCTTTAACACCATTTTCTTGCTCAAAGTAATCTTTCCAGATTTGAGTCATTTTAGGATCAGCTAAATCAGCTTTGTTCATAATTTTGATGACCGGCTTACCTTCACGCAAGGTTGTCACCATCGGATTTTCACTACTGTAGGGAATGCGCGCATCAAGCACTTCAATGATCACATCCATTTGTGGCATTATTTCTTTAATTTCATTGCGGGCTTTATTCATATGCCCAGGGAACCACTGTATTCCTACTCTACTCATTTGATTTATAAACCTTTTATTTCAACCCATAACACCATGGGGTACTGTGTGGGGTACTGGGTGAATAATTTCGATTTATCACCTCAACTAATAGTGAGTAGTTTACTACATAATCCCTTTAAACTTCTCGTATAAATAAAACCAGTAGTATATCGCAACTATATAAGTGTAATTTATGTTCATAGACAAAAATACACCCATGGTTTATATTTACGACAAATAACTTAATTTTATAAACCACGGGGTATATATACATGTTTGCTGAACGATTTACTCGTGCCCGAAAAGCCTCAGGCCTATCAATGCAAGCGCTAGCTACCGCAGTTGGTATATCTGCTAATGCTATAAAAAAATATGAGCATGGTACTGCTATGCCGTCTTCTTCTAATTTATTAAAGCTTGCAAGCGCACTTGAAGTGCGCACTGAATACTTTTTCCGTCCTATAAAAGTAAAGTTAGAAGGTGTGGAATATCGTAAGCGTGCAAGCACGCCACAGAAGATTTTAGATCGTATCAATGGTGATGTGTTAGATCAGGCTGAGCGCTGGCAAGAGCTTTTAAACTTTTATCCAGATTCTATTAAACCTATCACCCCATTTTCACTACCAAGTACATTACCTGATGTGATTGATTCATATGAGCAACTAGAAGGTGTAGCCACCACAATGCGCAATGAATGGGGTTTAGGCTTAAATCCTATTCATGACATGATTGATACGCTGGAATCGAAAGGTGTAATGATAATTTGCACTGATGTAGAAACTAGTAAAAAGTTTGATGGTCTCGCGGGTAACATTAATGGACTACCTGTTGTTGTTATCTCTACGGCACAAAGTGGTGATCGTCAACGGTTTACACTCGCTCATGAATTGGGTCACTTAGTATTGCACAGCCGACTGTCTGAAGAGCTAGATGAAGAAAAGGCATGTAATCACTTCGCAGGGGCTTTTTTATTACCAAGCACTAGCTTAATACAACACTTAGGTAAAAGCCGAACTCAATTAGAAGCACAAGAGCTATACATGCTTAAGCATGAGTATGGCATAAGCATGCTTGCCTCTTTGTTCCGTGCTTCACAGTCTGGTGTAATTTCATATCAAACCCAAAAGAATATGTTCATTTGGTTTGGCAAGCAAGGATGGCGCACTCAGGAACCTGGCGAACCTTATCCACATGAAGTTACTTACCTCTATAAGCAGCTAGTATACCGTGCGCTAAGTGAAGACTACATTGGTATATCTAAAGCAGCAGAACTATTAGGGGTATCACTTTCAAGCTTTCACAAAGAACGAAAGTTAGAGGTGCTTAATGCAGCAGCTACTAATTAGTGATGCCAATATATTAATAGATATGGAAGAAGGTGAGCTACTAACCCAACTTTTTCAGCTACCTTACCAATTCGCCATACCTGATATCTTATTCGTTGAAGAACTTGAGGAAGAACACGCACATTTACCTGCTATGGGCTTAACTTTAGAAGAGCTATCACCTGATTCAATGATGCATGCAATGGAGTTAATTCCGCTGTATTTAAATGCCAGCCGTAACGATATATTTGCTTTGTGTTTAGCTAAGCAAAAAAACTGCCCTCTTGTAACTGGCGATATGGCTTTAAGAAAAGCCGCTGAAAAAGAAGGCATTGTTGTCCAAGGCACTATTTCATTAATAACGCAGCTTGTTAGGCAACAAATAGTAACGAAAGAAACTGCATTAAAAGCCTATGAAAAAATGAAGCTATCAGGTCGAAGACTTCCTTGGAAGGTGGCTATAGAGCATTTAAACGCCTTATAACGTAAGTACGGCATAGAGCCAGTGCGTGTGGCACTGGCTAAATTAGTTTTTAAGAAGGAAACAATATGTCACTTTATAAACAAGAGTTTGGCCAAGACTTTGACCTCGGTTTTGACTTAAAAGATCACCCTTATCTAATAGATAAAAGCTGGCACAATGATCAATGCCCTAGCTTCTACTTTAAAGTAGGCGAACAGTATTATGTATTATGGGTTGATTATGCCGGTGTTTGTCAAACTAGTTGTCGCGATCACTACGTTATGCACTCTCCGCTTTGACGATTTCTTGTTCAGGGTTTAA
>NZ_JADYXE010000063.1:0-19993 GCF_015864465.1 Pseudoalteromonas sp. SWN29 | reverse complement strand
GTGGTCGAATGCACCGGTCTTGAAAACCGGCATGGGTTTATAGCCCATCTAGGGTTCAAATCCCTATCTCTCCACCATATTTTAATTGATGGATTTTTTACTTCCATCAATACAAACGGTTATGCGTTGGAGAGGTGTCCGAGTGGCCGAAGGAGCTCCCCTGCTAAGGGAGTATAGAGTTTGTAGCTCTATCGAGGGTTCGAATCCCTCCCTCTCCACCATACTTAATTTAAACCACTTGATTGTGGTTTTTTTGTGCCTAAATTTTAACACCAGTACAAAATAGGGAGGGTGAGAACCCTCGACAGGGTTCGACAAAATGTCTGGAACATTTTGGGCCGCTGCAAGCGTCGCGCAGCGATTGATTACATGGATGTAAGCAAGTCTATCCCTCCCTCTCCACCATACTTAATTTAAACCACTTGATTGTGGTTTTTTTGTGCCTAAAATTTATAAAAACTAAACAAATTGTGCCTAGTAATAACTTAGGGCATTATTAACACAACTTTAGCCACTTTAGGTTTAGCTATGATCCGGTTCATATTGCTATCAGTTTGCGCGGCAGCACCATTTTTTACCTTGGCACAAAGTACAACAGTGTATAAGTGTGTCATTAAGGGCGTTCCTACCTTTAGCCAAACGCCTTGCGCTAAAGATGCACAAGTTATTACTCTCAAAGATATAAACGTAATTGAAGCGTACAAAAGCTCTACGCCCGGTAAAGGTATTACCGACTCCTCTGTGGATGATTACTTAGAGGTTCAACAAATAGATCGTGAAATAAAACGGCTTGAGCTATCTATTGCACAAAGCCAAAAAGAATACACTGCTAAAAAACAGCAGATAGATTACATGACTCAAGATAAAGCCAATCGTTTAGGCGCTTCGTCTATTGCTGATGCTATCGCAACTAAAACAAATGCGTTAAAGCAAACTTACGACGCATCAATTAATCAAACGCAGCAAAAAATAGAGTCATTAAAACAAAGAAAGCAGCAGCTTAGCCAAAATCCTTAAGCGCTTGTTTTACTATCGATATAAACTGCTCAACGTCTTCTTGGGTATTATAAATATGTGGCGATACTCGTATTCCAAATTTACGAGCATCTACACTAACTTTCGCTTTATCAAGCTCTGTAAGTACATATTCTTGCAGCCCGGCAAAAAACAAAATAACAGTCCCGCTGCATTTATCACTACTCATAGGTGATACAACATATTCGCTTAGCTGCTCATGAATAAGCATAAGCATCACTAAATTATGCTCCCTTACCTTGTGAGCAGTTAGCTCTGCAAAGTAAGCAATGCTATTGGCGGCAATAATATAAGGCGCTACAGAAGGAGTGCCCCCCCAAAATTTGAGCGCACTGGCGTTATATTCAAAATGGTTAATATCGAACTCAAATGGGTTTTGATGCGAAAACCAACCTACATCTTTAGGTTCACAATATGCTATTTGGTGTTTGTTAACCCACAAATATGCTGCACCAGGTCCGCCGCATAGCCATTTAACGCTCGAGCCAATCATAAAGTCAGCATCGAGTACGCTTAAATCAAGCGGTATCACACCCGCAGACTGAGCAACGTCAACTATTGATAAACTCTTGGTTAATTTACTTATAGCTACAATATCGTATACAGGTGCCTGTACTCCTGTATTTGAATATACGTGGCTTATAAAAACTAAATCAATATCGGCGGTTATATAACGCTGCCAAACACTAATATCACTTAAATCTTCGTGCTCAGGTATAAACATGATTTGCGCGCACTCTGGTAATGCTTTTTGCATTGCAAAACCCATGCTCGGAAAATCACTTTGCGCCATAAGCACTTTACAATTTTTTTGCTGTAACCGTGGATGCGACATAAGCAGCTTTGTTAAGCCGCTTGATAAATTAGCTTGAGGACAAAACTGCGAACTAGGCGTATTAAATAACTTACCAAGTACAGTAGTAAACTGCTCAACTGCGGGCAACCATTGCTGCCAAGGCTCTTTATTTGATCCCTCCCACGGAAGGAAGTAGTGCTGGGCTAAATATTGCTGCGTATTTTTAAGAGGACGCCCTACCGAGTGGTTTAGTAAATAACAGCCATCGGCCATACAAAAATCATTTTTAAGCATGCTATTTAACCCATTTTTTAAGTGTATTTAGATCGTCAAAACGTGTTTTTATATCGTCGCGTTTTGCACTGGCTCGCCTATCTCTTAATTTTTCGAGCGAATCAAGTAACACATGAAGCGGCGGACCGCTTGCTGTTACCTTGCTCATATGCTGCTGTTGCATATTCTTTGAGGGCTGAGCAATAAATTTTTCAACTAGTTGATTATGATGACCGACTGCGGTGTCGCCATGTAATTTGCACACTTGGATAAATAGCTTTGCGTGACTTTTAAACCAATTTGTATTTTTATATTGCTTCGCTTGTAAAAAGTCATCCATAAAGCTTTGCATACGCATGGCTTCTCGTAGTATTTGTTGATCCTCTGGCATCATATATAAAAACTTATCCACCAGCATTTGCGAGTAACTAGGCTCATTTGCACTACAAAGCCCTAGTAACATATCAATCACGTTAATACCTGCAAAGTCACCGGCATTAGCGCCTCTGTAAACCTCTTTACCTACACGATACGGTTTATAGTAAGGGCGAACACAGTTAAAAAAGCGATCTGTATCGAGCTCAGTATAAAGTGCATTATTTGAATCAATAACATCTATAAGCGCCTGTTTAGCTACTTTTAGTAACTCACCGCATAAAGGGTGTGAAATACCTAACGGCAATATTTTTAGTAAAGCATCACTTGCGCGTTTATAGGCCAAAATACCTTGGGTGTTGTAATCTATAAATAGCTTTTCATCGGGTAAATTAGTAAATCGTTTATAAATACCGTTAAGTGCTTTGTTATGAGTAGTTAAGTGGGCGGTAGCAAAACGAGGGGTTACGCCAATAGATGCGCCTATATGCATAGCAAGCGCTGAGGCTTCTATTAGTGGAGACGTGGTTTCTCTGCTTGGTTCGGTAATTTCATGGCGACGGCATGCAGCCATAAATAATCCGACGTTGCCAAGTAGGTCAAAAGCACTATCAAAGCCTTGATCTGTGTTTCCCTCGGCTAATAAATTACTAATTAATGCGTTGCCTTCTTTTTCTAATTGTTGCTTTAAGGCCTCGCCTATTCCTTCTACATTTGCTTTATCGGTTTGCTGCCAATAAAGCTGCTCTAATTCACTGTTTAAAGTGACAAACTCAGTTCGAATCCAGTGATCAAAAATAGCGGTATGTGTGTTCATTGTTGTGCTCTATTATTTTTATAGTTAAATGCTAACAGAGTTCAATGAGGGTAAAACGCCAAAAAAATTAGTAAAAACTGTAATACTTAGCAATAATCACTACAAATATAAAAATAATTAATAAAAGCCGACAACTATGTTAGATAAAAAAGATCAGCAATTACTTATCGCACTACAAAGCCAAGCTCGTATGTCGGTTTCAGATTTAGCCAGCAGCATTAACCTGTCAGATACACCTTGCCTAAGACGTATTAAAAAGTTAGAGCAAGAAAACATTATTACCGGCTACCACGCCGCCATAAACCCAAAAGCACTTAACCTTAATGTGTTGGTGTATGCGTTTGTACGATTAAGCCAAAACTCGGTAAGTGCTGCAGAGCAATTTGAGCAACATGTAGAAAAATTACCACATGTATTAGAGTGTTGTGTAATATCAGGAAGCTATGATTATTTATTAAAAATAATTGCACATGATCTTGAGAGCTACGAAACGTTTGTAAAACATCAACTAGGTGGTTTAAGTTGTATTGCAAATATAGAATCAACCGTTGTGTTAAAGCAGTCATTTAGCAAAAATCAGTTACCATTATAAAAATACCCTAAATAACTTACTGTTAGCTATACTGATATTTCAAAACGATAATAATAATTGCTTGGACCTTATGTGAAAAATTTTAACTCTAAAAATCACTCCATTATTTTTTACATCATGTTTGCTTTAGCATATTTTTTAGTGGGTATAGCACTCACTAAACTTGCTTTTAATTCGCAAATAATTCCAATTTGGTTACCTGCTGGTATTGCTCTGGTCGGTTGTTATATTTGGTGGTGGCGCTTTATCCCGCCTTTATTTGTAGCTGCAATTGCATTTAATTTAAATATTTTTGATAGTTCAGCTCATGAGCTAGTCCTGGTCGGTAACTCATTTAACGAAGCAATGTATATCGCCTTTGGTGTGGTTATACAGGCAATGGTGGGCGCTGCTTTACTAAAATTTTGGCTTGGTCACCCACTACGCTTTAAAAAGCGTAAAAACATAATTTACTTTATTCTCGTCATAGCCATATTAGTCAGTTTAATTTCGGCTAACTTTGGCGTGTTCGCTCTTAGTCAATTTAACTCGGTTTATAGCATTGATAATCATTGGAAAAATGTTGTTTATTGGTGGCTTGGCGATACATTAGGGGTATTAATTGCAACTCCGTTTTTACTTTCTTTACTACCACAAAAATCTAATCAACATAATATATCGGCGTTTCCAACAATTGCAGTATGCTCTATTTTATTTGTGTCTGTTGCGGTTACAACACAGCTATACGATCAAGAAAACCGTATAAGCACAATTAAAATCGCCGAACGTGAAGTTCACGTTATAGAAAATAGCCTTTATAGATATACAAATCGCAGTATTATTGCAGTACAAAGCCTAGCAAGCCAGGTTCAATCATCATCAACATTAAGCCAGCAAGATTTTTATTCTTATGCTAGCCAATTACTAACCCAGCACGCATTTATTAATGCTTTATCGTGGAATGCAAAAATACCTCAAGATCAACGTGAGACCTTTGCCCAAGAAATATCAAATATTTACCATTTAGATGTTGATGTAGTAGGTGAGCCTCTTGAAAAAAATGATCCCCTCGTTATCATAAAATATATAGCCCCTTTCAATGGTAATCAAAAAGCAATTGGCTTTAATGTATTTTCAAATTCTGATAGGAAAAACTCCCTGCTTAACCCTGCTATAAAATATATGCCCGTAGGGACTAAGATAATTCAGCTAGTACAAACCAAACAACCTAAACCCGCTTATTTGTTATTTGCCCCTGTGTATTCTCAAAGTGACGATAAAGAAGTAATTAAAGGCTACGTCACGGGTATATTTTTAGTACGCAGTATTATTGAACAAGCAATTACTAAACAGCAGTCTGATATGTTTTCGATTGGTATATACGAAGATACAAACGCACCGCCGTTTTATAGTAATTACTCTCAAGATGTTCATCAGGCTAAAGGAAGTCGTTTGATGTCGTTTGATGTGAGCTTTGCAGGGCAAAAATGGATTGTAAAACTAGCACTTAAAGAAGGGTTTTTAGCACAACATAATAATCAACTAACGTTATTATTGCTCATACTTCAAGTGGCCGTATGTTCTTTAATTTTAATGGTTTTACTGCTGTTTAATCAGCAACAAATTGCACTTACACGCCAAGTGGCTGAGCGTACACACTCGCTTGCACAAGCAAAGCAGCAGTCAGATTTAGCTAACCAAGCTAAAAGCCAATTTTTAGCTAATATGAGCCACGAAATCCGTACACCTTTGAATGCTGTTATTGGGTTTTCTTCGCTTGCTCGCGAAACCGATAGCGCAAGTACGCTAATTGGTTACTTAGATAAAATAAACTCATCATCTAAAAGCTTATTAAACCTAATTAATGACATTCTTGATATATCAAAAATAGAATCTCAAAAGTTAGTTATTGAGTCTATTGCATTCGACCTAGGTGCTTTAATAGCACGTATAAACAATATGTTTGAACACAGCGCAACTAACAAAGGTATTAAATGGCAAGTTAACTCAAAACTACCTTTAGATACCTGGTTTATTGGTGACCCAATGCGAATTGAGCAGATATTGCTTAACTTGTGTAGTAACGCCATTAAATTTACAAACCAAGGCAGTGTTACTCTAAACATAGAAACAGAGTTTACCACTGCCAATAAAGTACAGCTTGTTATAACCGTTAGCGATACCGGTATAGGTATAAAACCGAGCCAACATAAAAAGTTATTTAACGCATTTACCCAAGCTGATAGCTCTACATCAAGACAATTTGGCGGTACCGGCCTTGGCTTAACCATAGCAAAAGAGCTAAGCCAGCTAATGAGGGGAGAAGTAGCCCTTAAAAGTGAAATAGATAAAGGCTCTACTTTTACATTTTCCATGCGATTAGAAACAACAGAGCCTAAAAAAGAGCATATTATTACATTTGATAATACGAATATTACTTCGCTCAGCATTTTAGTGGCAGAGGACAACCCAGTAAACCAAATGGTGATTAAAGCGATGCTTGGCTCGTTAGGAATTGTGCCGTATATAGTAGAAAATGGCGAGCTGGCGGTCGATATAGTAAAAAAGCAGCATTTTGATTTAGTGCTTATGGATTGCCAAATGCCTGTAATGGATGGCTATAGAGCCACAGCATTGATCCGGCAGTTTAAAACCGAACAAGAACTTCCGATTATTGCTTTAACTGCCGACGTAATGCCAGAGGATAAAGCACATGCAAAAGCCGTTGGATTTAACCAACATCTTGCAAAACCGCTTGAACTCATTAAGCTAACCGAGTGTCTTGCTCAATATGCAGTAGTTAATGAACAATAATGGTTTAACTTTAAAAGTAGCTTTAAGAGTATTTTTAAGAGTATTTTTTGGTTTTGTTTTAAGTGTTTTTTCGCATATTGCAGTAGCTCAAAACTGTATATCGCAGGCGAGTGACTTTAAATTTATAATAAAAAGTAAGCAGCAAGGCCTATTACGTTTTGAAAATGAGTACACCCACCAGCGCTTTAATTATCAAGCCCTTTTACCATTTAGCGATTACTTAGATTACGAATATAAACATATAAATAAAGCTAAGCCCCATGCAAACATGCCATGCCCCGTTATTACACAAACGTATCGGCAGTTGGTAACACAGGGTAAGCGAAAACCTGACCCTACTATTGCAGATATTATTGCCCCTTTTGAGCTTACGTACCCAAACAGTAATAAAGTTGCACTACTAATCCACGGGCTAACTGACTCACCCTTTACGTACCACGATTTAGCACAAGTGTATTATCAGCAAGGCTATACCGTGCGTACTATTTTATTACCAGGGCATGGCAGCGCCGCAAGTGCTTTGCTAAACGTAGATGTAAGCCAATGGCAGCAAGCAATAAAATATGGTGTTGACCGTTCTGTGCAAGATTTTGATGAGGTGATACTCGCAGGCTACTCTACCGGCGCCGCGTTACTTATTGATTACGCAACCAAGCAAACTATTTCACCTAAAATTAAAGCGCTTATGCTTTATTCGCCGGGCTCTGAGCCACATAATAAATACGGCTGGATAGCAAAATGGATTGACGCTATACCGTTTGTTAATTGGATAGATAAAGACGCTGATGTAGACTTTGCTAAGTATGAGTCTTTTTCTTTAAATGCAGCTGCGGCATCATACGCTGCAATGTCACTTGCAAGCATAAGTAACTTAAGCAAACGCCCTGCACTTAAATTACCTATTTTTAGTGTACTTAGTGATATTGATACAACAATAGATACGCGTGCCACACTAAAATTATTAAGTACATTACACCAAGGTAATTCAGTAAAATATAAGCCGCTCGATACTTTAGTACTTTATGGCAACACTGATATTTTACCGCCAGACTTTGCTAGTGACTACATAGTAAGTAACCCGCAATGCACAACACTGCAGTGTAAAAAAATTCACGGTATATCGCATATTGCGGTTGTTAACTCACCGCAAAATCCACATTATGGAATTAACGCAACTTATCGCAATTGTGGCAGCTTTATTAACGACGACTTACTGTACAAAACATGTAAAACAACAAAAAACCCACAACTAGGAGAGCGTACAAGCGCCAACTTAAAACACTATCCGGCTTTACAGCGCTTAACTTATAATCCTCATTTTACCGAGCTTAAGATGCAAATTAGTACGTTTATTAAAAACGTAGAACAGCTTAGAACAACTACAAGGTAAGTAGTCATGGGAACGTTTTCGCACCAATGGTTTAGCAGTATTAATGAGATTGACCAGCCGCAGTGGCAACGTTTATTTGGTGATGAACCATTTACTCAACATGCTTTTTTATATGCCCTTGAACAAAGCCAATGCGTAACACAAAAAAGCGGTTGGCAGCCCCATCACCTCGCTATTTTTGAAGGTGATACACTCGTTGCACTTGCACCCGGATATTTAAAAAGTCATTCATACGGCGAGTACGTATTTGACTGGGCATGGGCTGAGGCATACGAAAAACACGGTTTAGAATATTATCCCAAGTGGCTATCTGGCATTCCCTTTAGCCCTATTGAGGGTAAGCGCATTGCTATCGATCACATCAATCAAAATGCGGTGTATCAATACATTACAGAGCAACTGAGCATACACAGTGCTCAGCAAGGTTGGTCGGGATGGCATGTTAATTTTTGCGACCAAGCTCAAGCCACATCATTAACTGAGCAACACGCCATGTTAAGAGTGGGTGTGCAGTTTCAGTGGTTTAATAAAGGTTATGAATCCTTTGACGACTTTTTGCAGATGCTTAGCTCGCGTAAACGCAGGTCACTTAAAAAAGAGCGAGCTAAAATAGCGCAGCAAAATATTGATATTGAATGGCTGCAAGGCACACAAATTATGCCCGAGATAATGCAATTGTTTTGTGAGTTTTATCAGCGTACGTATTTAAAACGATCTGGTCATTTAGGCTATTTAAATATGGAGTTTTTTACGCTTTTACATGCATTAATGGCCAATAACCTCGTTATTATGCTAGCCAAAAAAGACGATAACGTGATTGCTGCAACCCTTAGTTTAATTGGTGAAAATACGCTTTATGGGCGCTACTGGGGAGCAAGTGAAGAAGTAGACTCGCTACACTTTGAGCTGTGTTATTACCAAGGTATTGAGTTTGCAATAAAACATAAACTCAGCTGTTTTCATTCAGGTGCACAAGGTGAGCACAAAATAGCACGCGGATTTGAACCCGTACTTACCTACTCTGCTCACCATATTGTTGATGGCGACTTCAGTAATGCAATAAGCGACTACTTAAAGTGTGAACGCGGCCATATGGATATATATAAAGAGCAATGTAGCTCATTACTGCCGTTTAAAAACGAGTAGCTGATTATTTGCAGGCATGGCTGTATCGCTAATGAGCGTAAGCCCTGCTTGCTTAGCTAGTTGTTCAACTGCTTCAAAATCTCTTAATCCACTTAACGGATCGCGCTCTGTTAAAAAGGCACTAAAGTCATCATTACTTGGGCTGGTAAATTCACCTTGGTATTTGAATGGCCCATAAATACATAACATACCTTCGTTATTTAAATGACGTTTAACACCGTCAAAAAAACGTTCAACTAATTGCCAACTAACAATATGAAATGTATTTGCCGTATAAATAGCGTCAACCTTATCTACTGGCCACTCATTATTTAAATCAAGCTCAAGCGGCGCATGCAAATTAGTTAAATTAGCTTCGCGGTGCCATAAGTTAATCCCTTCGTGGTTTATAGCGCGATCACTTGTATGCCACTGCAAATGAGGCAATTGCTCTGCAAAAAACACACTATGTTGGCCGGTTCCTGAGCCAACTTCGAGCACTGTTTTAGTGTTTTTTAATACGGTTTTTAATTGCTTTAAAATAGGAGCTTTATTGTTTTCACACGCTTGTGAAAATGGCTTTGTCATTACTGTGCACCAAAATTGTCGGTTAATGCACAACAGTAAAGCAAATTTGACTTATTTTGTCGTGTTCAAAAAATGATAATTTTTTAAACTTATAAATATCAATAGGTTAGATTTATTTATTATGATTGGTATGTAATATGCTTTTATATAACCAACCCACTAAAGGGTTTAACTTATATTAAATTTTTAAAGGATAAAATTATGCATATACCCTCTTATACAGCTGTAGACGCAGCTGTTGCAATAACCGAAAAAACGACCGACGATCATAGTTACGCCGTTGATATGAGAGCTACAGTAATCGATTTACTTTCGCACCCTAAACATAATCAACAGGCGATGACCAAACATGAAACAGATCAGATATTTATTCTTGGCTACAATTAATACTCAAATTAGTATCGCAAATAATTTTTATAATAACTGTTTACACTGAAACCGATTAAATGTAATGATAACTATTATCGTTAACTTGAGTCGGTTTTTTTATGTCTTCAAATCATGCCCAGCATCGTTATCATCAAGAACTCTCTTGTCATTGCTTAAGACCTGGTCTGCATGCCCCCATGCTCGTTGCCGATTACATAGAAACCGCCCTTAACGTCGCAAAAAAATTTGAGCTGCAACGTAATCCTTTGCTTCAAGAGTTTTATCTTAGGCGCACACACCATGAAATTATGAACAAAATGTGCGACCCTCTTATACATAATGCTATTCGTAAACAATGTTTAGAGCAGTTATACAAACCATTATTAGCATTAAAACGATTTTATAAAGTGCACAATAATACTGCACAATTTTTAATACTTGAGCGCGAAGCGCGTATTCTTAGCCACGAATTCAACCCTTTTTAAGGAGCACACTTATGAGCAACTTTAGAACAGAATCAGACAGTATGGGCGAGCTACAAGTACCTAATGATGCGCTCTATCAGGCGCAAACACAGCGAGCGGTTAATAACTTTGCCATTAGTGGCTTACCTATGCCAAAGCAATTTATAACTGCACTGGCTTATATAAAACAAGCCGCAGCACAAAGTAACTTTGATCTTGGGCATTTAAGCAAAGCTAAAGCCAATGCTATTGAGCAAGCTTGCCAAAGTATTATTGATGGCGAACACATTGAGCACTTCCCCGTTGATATTTTTCAAACAGGCTCGGGCACAAGCTCAAATATGAATGCCAACGAAGTTATTGCAACGCTTGCTAGTCGATTAGGTAATGAGAGTATTCATCCTAATGATGATGTAAACATGGGGCAAAGCTCTAACGATGTAGTCCCTACTGCTATCGCACTCAGTAGTGCAATAAATGTAGTGTATGAATTACTTCCTTCGCTTGAAAACTTATCGCAAAACCTAGAGAAGAAAAAAGCTGAAGTTGGCCATATAGTTAAAACAGGCCGTACGCATTTAATGGATGCAATGCCTGTTACGTTTGATCAAACACTCAGTGCATGGCAGTCACAAGTTAATCATGCCGCTGCGGGAATTAGACATAGCTTAGAGCGTGTATGCGAGCTTGCACAAGGCGGCACGGCCGTAGGAACAGGTATTAATGCAGACCCTAAATTTGCAGCAAAATTTGCAGAAAACCTGAGTGCTAATGTAGGTATTAGATTTACGCCTAGTAGTAACTTTTTTTACAATATAGGTTCACAAGACGCCATCGTCGCACTTTCTGGGCAATTAAAAGTACTCGCTGTTGCACAAATGAAAATAGCCAACGACCTACGCTGGATGAACTCAGGCCCACTTGCAGGCTTAGGTGAAATAGAGCTTGAAGCGCTTCAACCAGGCTCATCTATTATGCCTGGCAAAGTAAACCCGGTTATACCAGAAGCCGCCGCAATGGTAAGTGCACAAGTAATAGGTAACGACGCCACTATAACGGTAGCCGGCCAGGCGGGTAATTTTGAGCTGAATGTAATGCTGCCAGTCATTGCGTATAATATATTGCAAAGCATAGAATTACTTGCAAATAGCGCGCAAGCACTGGGCGATAAAGCGATTGCCAGTTTTAAGGTGAATCAGCCAAATATAGATAAAGCACTCGCTAAAAATCCAATTTTGGTAACTGCGCTTAATCCGGTGATCGGTTATGAAAAAGCAGCAAAAATAGCAAAGCAGGCTTATAAAGAAGCTCGCCCAATTATTGATGTAGCTGAGCAGGAAACTGATTTACCGCGCGAAGAACTCGAAAAATTACTTAATCCAACCAAGCTAACGCAGGGCGGACTTTAGTAGAACAATATTTTTCACGTCTTTAATTACTTGATAATATAGTTTTTATTGCCGTAAAAAATGCACCGTGTATGATAGTGATGAATATTTCATCACTATCAAGGTTTTTTATGCGTACCCCATTATTAGCCATACTTTTACCACTGTGTTTAACTGCATGTTTGGATAAAGAACCAGCTAAAACACAGCAAGCAACAATCGCCTCAGAGGCTGAAGCACCTAAGCAAGAGCTACAAAAGCTAAAAGAGAACACTCAATTACAAGAAAATACCAAAAAGAACGTAGTTGCTGAAAAAATACCAAAAGCTGATTTAAAAAACGTTTCAATAGACGATATAAAAGCAGCCAAAACTGAATTAAATACACTAATTGCAGATAAACAGTGTGATACAAGCACTCAATGTAGAGTAAATGCAGTAGGTAGTCGCGCATGTGGCGGGCCAAGCAGCTTTGTCGTGTATTCAACAAACACTGCGTCTGAGGAGCAAGTAACAGCCCTTAGCGACAAAATCACAAAGCTTGAAAGTAGCTATAATTCACAAAAAGGGATTATGAGTATTTGTCAGCATTTAACAACGCCAAGCACGCAGTGTGTTGAAAATAAATGTGTTAAACTTGAAGGCTCAGCGGTAAGTGCATTTTAAGGATAACGTTATGAGTTGTTTACCATCAACAGTTAAACTGTCAATTATAAGCATTGCTAGTAGCATTTTGTTACTAAGTGGCTGTGCTAGCACTGTAACCTCAGGTAATGAACAAAGTAAAAACTTGTCTGACTTGAACTATGATCTGAATAACATGGTGAGTAATAATAGCTGCACCGCTAGCTTTCAGTGCAAAGTCCTTGAAGTTGGCGCCCGCGCATGCGGTGGACCGAGTAAATACGCGGTTTATTCAACGCTAAACACCTCTCAAGAAGAAGCGGAACAGCTTGCTCAACAAATAACAAAACAAGAAAACATACAAAATAAAGCACAAGGCTTAACTGATTGTTCTCCAGTACTTGAAGTGCAATCGCTGTGTATTAATCAGCAGTGCCAATCGTTTGATATAAAATAAATCAAACTTAACCTCAGCGTTAACTTAGATACGGAATTAACGCTGAGATTACAACGACCAATACCACGCAAATACCCGCTTTTATAATGTACTTCATAGGCATTGTTTTAAGCACCCAATACGCATAAATAAAGCGTACAAAATAACTCGCCGCAGTACCAAACAACGCAAAAATAATTAAATAAGCAATTAAAATAATATTCATAAAAACCTAATTAAATTATTTCACTTTTTTATTTTTAGTGTGCGCTATTAATAAATCAGCTACTTGCTGCTTTACGGCTCGCTTATCATCGCTTTGTACATCAAACCGAGTGGCAAGTTGTGCTATTTCATCATCATTTAAATTAAACGATAAACGTTGACGCGTTTTTTTAGATTTTACGTCTAAGCCTAGTATTTTGCGGATCATGTCTGATGGCGTTAGCTCTTGATCGATCGCTTGTTTTTTTATCAGCTTTTGAACTTCGCTGCTCAGATCAAATGCCATCTGCGTGGCACGTACAGCTTGTTCCTGACGTAACCACTTGTCTTTAGCATCACTCACTTAGCATCTCCAGGAAACAAGTCTACGATATCTGTCATTGGACGCGTCAGCGTTAGCGATACTTCGGTTTCGCCGCCATCCCAAATTTCGATATTTAAACCAAAGCCTTCATTATCTGACGCTAAGCAAATCATTTCACATGGCTCGCCACCTTCTTGCTCATAACGAGGCAAAGCTTGGTTGCGGTAGTCTTTATTATGGAAATAACACACATAAGGCGACTCGCTTTGTTGATAGCTTTTAGCTAAAAACTGCATAAAGCGCTCTGGTGTATTTTGCACTGTAATGTGGGTTAAGGACTCTTCATCAAAAATACGCGCAAACTCATCAAGGCTAAAAATTTCTTCAACTTCGTTTCGTTGAATTTTAATAGAAAAGTTTGCCCACTCTTCACCGTCATCTTGCTCAATTTGTAAAAATACAACTTGCCCGCTATTTGTCTGAAGTACAAATTCAGTATCACTACTGTGCTGGTATTGGTAAGTTTGAATACCAGTAACGCGTAACGTTTCACCTTTTAACCATGTTGGATAAGCAAATGAGTCTATAACGCTAAACATGTCGCCTACTTTAAGATCGCTTGGATGATTAAGCTGACGCTCTGGCTCTTTTTTAGATTTGAAAAAATTAAACATAGGAAGGTTGCCTTCTAAGCAAAAAAGGCAACTGAGCAAAACTCAGTTACCTTTTTAAAGTATAAACGTAATGGTTAGCTATTTTGCTTCGCTTTAATGCGAGCTAAAATATCAGCACTTTTTGGACTTGTGTCACCAATACCGGCTTCAGCCATTTTAGCTTTTAAGTCATCGCCATTTACGTCTGACTCAAGTTGCTTTGCAGCACCAAGCTGGTCACTACGATCTTGTTGACGCTGTTTAATGCGTTCAAGCGATTGACGAGCCGATGTCATAGACGAGCTATTTGTATTAAGCGTGCTGTTAACAGCCATTGTTGCCTGCTGTACGCTTTCAGTGGTTTTAACCATAGTAAGCTGACGCTGATTCTCTTTAATCGATTTTTCAGCATCTTTAACTTGCTGCTTAAGCGCAACAATGTGATTGCTAAAACCAGATAATACTTGCTCGTTTTCAGCTTTTTCAGCTTCAAAGTCACCAATTTTTTCTGCAATTTCTAATGCTAGCGCTTCGTTACCCTTTTCAAGAGCTTGGCCTGCATACGCTTCGTGTTCAGCGATTGAAGCATCTACTGCGCTAATTTTACGCTTAGTTTGCATTTCTTTAGCCATTACTTCTGTAAGACTTTTTTTAGCGCGGTGAAGTGCATTTTGTGCGTCTGCAATTTCTTGCTCAAAAATACGGATGCCGTTTTTGTCTACAATTGCTTCGCCTGCTTCACGAGCGCCGCCACGTACTGCTGTAAATAATTTTTTTAAAATACTCATAATCTTAACTCCACTAACTAGCTATTAATCGTTTAAATACAAGGTCACGGCTTCTAGTGCGTCTATAGCGTTATCAGCTAATGTCACTAGTTCGTGGGTAACGTCATCTAATGATGAATTTACCGACAGTGCACCAAAAATCGCGTATTTATTATCGATTTTAGCAAATGCACTCAGTGGAATCGGCACGTTTAAACGTAGTAATGTTTCGTTTAACTCGTTGCGTAATTCACTTTTAACTTCATCTTCGTCAAACAAGTAGCTAATACATAATAACTGCTCTTGCGTTTGCGTAACAAAAATTGGAAGCTCATCATTTCCATCAACAATGACTTGTAAAACATCTTGCTCGCCTGGGTTGGCAATCAAGAAAGACTCAAAGTTAGCGCCTTCAGTTTCAAAAGAAGCTAATTTTATTGAAAGTTCATTTAATTCCATGTCTCTGCCTTTTGTCGTTTGACATATTATGTCTGAGTTAAGATTCTCATGGCCGACATATTATGTCAACCATGTTTTATTAGTTTTTATACAATTCGCTTTCTATTTGCCATGCAGTTCGGTAGTAATCATACAACTGACCAGACCCTAACCTATTGACTTCAATACTTTTAACTTGTTCAAAATAATGATTAGGAAATACAAAACTTGCCAATAAATATTCTTTACTGATCCATCTTGATGGTACTGGCATAGTCGCTATATCGTTAATACGACCACTGGCCGACTGACCCATTTTAGTTGCTATAGTCCAGCCCCACTGCCCAAACGAAGGTATATTTTGCTGATATTGCTCAACATACCCAAACCCTGCAGCTTTAACCGTTTTACCTATACTTAAAAACGCTTTTTTAGCATGATAAGGAGAGGTCGATTGAACTGCCATTGCGCCATCGGGAGCTAATAACTGGCGTACATGATTATAAAAATAATCACTGTACATTTTATTTAGGTCAGGATGATTAGGGTCCGGTAAATCAATTAAAATAGTGTCGAACTGCTTAGATTGATCGAGCAGCTTTTCAACTTCTAAAAATGCATCACCCACAATGATGTTGGCGCGCGAGTCTTGCATCGATTTATTATTTAGCTGCAGTAATCGCTTACTAATATGCTCTGGTGGCGTAAAGTCACCGTCTTTATGACCAAATAAATTCAGTAATTGCGCGTCTAAATCTATAAGCGTTACTTCATTCACCGGCCATTTTAAAACATCTCTAAGTGCAAGCCCGTCACCACCACCAATTATTAATACGCGGTCGTGTCGGTTAGAGGCAAGCATTGCAGGATAAACCAGCATTGAATGATATATTTGCTCATCAATACTTGAGAACTGCAAACGCCCATTTAAATATAAATCGGTGATCGGTTGCGGCTGGTTTTTACTTAATCTCTCAGTTAAAACAACGTGCTGATACTTAGTTGCCTGTGAGTAAATCACTTTATCTTTATATAAAACATTGCTTAGATTGTTCATCCAACCACTGCCAAATACCAAAATAAAACCAAATAATGCTAACAATGCTATATGGCAAGCTAAAAGCGCCTTAGCAAAGCGTACATGGGTATGGTAGCGCCATAAAAATGCGAGCCCTGCAATGATATTAAATAATGCCGTCCACGCGGCAGCCTGCATTATAGGCATTGAGAGCATGATGCTTACCCAAATGGCAGCACCAATACCGGCGCCAATATAATCGGCACCATAAATAGTCCCTGCGTTGTTCTCCAAAAATCGGCCATAAACATGTTGGCGAATACGCGCTATAAGCGGTATTTCCATACCAATAAATAAACCCAGTATTAAACCAAAAACATAAGGTAGAAAACGTGACCACTCTTGTAGCTTTTGAAATACGTAACCATTAAGTACAACATCAGGGGGTAAATTAAAAATGCTCGAAAATAAATGAGGAAGAGAATAACTAACTGCTATTACACCCGCTATCGCTAAAATGCAGCCCATGCCAACCAAAGCAATAATGCTTTCTAGCCAAGCAAAGGCGGTAAATGCATCTTTAAACCAACGCGCTAAAAAAGCGCCTAAGCCCATTGCTACAATCATAGTACCGATCATGGCGTAAATAGCGCTCTCTACTGAGCCAAGTACACGGCCCGCATAATGAGACAGTAAGTATTCATAAATAAGGCCGCACCCAGCAAGCACGGCCATAACAGTAATAAGTAATATATCGTGCCCAAGTAAGCGTGACTTACTTGGGGGAGTGTTAGTTGATGACACTGATTATGCGCCTAGTAAGGTTGCCATAGTGATACCTACCGCAAATGATACTGCTGCAGAAATAGTAGCTACACCTACATTTTTTTGACGATTAACTTCATCTGAAATATCGCAACCAGATAAAATTATTTTAATTGTCACTAAGTGCAAAATAATAAATGCAACAAGGCTCACTACTGCACTAATAGCCCAGTATAGTAAACTCGCATTAATGTTATCCGCAGCGTAAGGTGCAACGCCGGTTGCTGCTGTAATAGCTAATGCACTACCGACTAAAAATCCAGCGTAACGAATACCCACAGCTAAGTTACCATCAACAATTGCTTGTTGTAGGCAATCGCCACTTTTGTTTGTACGCTTAAATAACTGCACTCGGTACTGGCTAACAAGTAGTAATACAACGCTACCGATAATAAAGGCAGCAATTACAATTGGAAGACCATGCCAACCATCAGTAGCCACCCATAAAAGAGCTGAGCGAATAACAATAGCAACACTAACAACATGACCAAAATCAATTATTGAAGCTGTAACGTTACCTTTAACGATTTCGTCGTGAAGACTTACTTTACGAAGTGCTACTTTATCTTGAAAGAAGTAACCCAATTTAATAAGTACAACCGCTAATGCGCCGTAAGCTAACATTTGCAGCGCTTCTTGTTGCAGTGTTGCAGCAAAAGCCCCACTACTTACACCCGTTAATACAATCGCCAGTGCGACTAAACCAGCAGCAAAACTAATACCAAAGGCAAAGTTATCGCGCTCTGTTATTTCATCATTTGCGTGTAAGTTTGAAACCCAACCTTTTATATATTTAAGGCTTACAAATAATAAAACAATAATTGCAAAATCAATCGCCAGCGCTTGTAGCGACCACATAGTTATTCCATTAAATTCATACATATTATTTTAACTCCAACTTTATTCTTTTACTTACCACGGCTCACGCCACGAGAGGTTCTGCTACCGCTATCACGCACCGATCCAGAGCTATTGCTATAACTGCTCGAACGAGAATAACTACTGCGGCTTTTTGGTGGCGTATAACTGCTACGGCTTAAACCTGATGCACCTGTTTTTTTACTCGCATAAGGGCTTGTAAACTGCTTACCTTGGCGTTGGTATGTTTGGCGCGTGCGTGTTTCTAGCGCGCTTTGGGTTTTAATTTGTTTAGGGCTTGAATAACGCGAGCGGCCATAGTCATTGTAATAGCTATACTTTCGGCGCTTACTCCAGCTTCCATATTCAACACGATCAAATACATCACCTAAAATACGGTACATTCCGTACCATTGCCAAAAGCTAATACCGTTACTATTTGATTGCCAGTTACCATAGTTAGGGTTACCTACCATTTGGTTACCAACACCCTCACCTTCAGCTTGCTTACTAATTGCGCCTACACGCGCTAAAGTGCCTTTGGACATATCTGCTAGCATATTAATAGGATCGGTTAACGCATCAGAAAATAGCGTAGGTTTAGATGCATCACGCAACAAATCAATGCTATGTAACGTATCTTCGTAAGGAGGAATTAAGTAAGTTCCTTTAATATCTTTAAGTCGCTGTGTTAAGCCACTATAAAGTGCGCCTTGGCGCGTTGCATCAAGGGTAATTACATCAACAACTTTTGTAAGCTCTGGTTGTTGTTTTTTAAGAAGCTCGCCATATTCTTTAAGTAACACAGCATTGCGTACACTTCCATTATCGAGTGCAGTACCAAGCTGAGACAGCTCCGTATCTACCTTTTTAATAGACTCTTGAATTGTTTGTTGCAGCTGCTCTTCTTTAGATTGACAACCCATAAGCACTGCGAACAAACAAAACAGGCTCATAAGTTTCCAAGCTTTAATATTCGACATTCATGTCACCTGATTTACTAAATTAACGCAGGTAGTTTTACACAGGTCACTTATTAAACCAAGAATGAAATTGCAACAAAGTGAGAAGAAATGAGGGACTCTGTAATTAGGGTCTGATTTATTGAAAATATGAAGCTATACAGTGAGGTTCGAATTAAAGTTAAAGTTTTATAAGAGGGTACTTGCGGTGATTTTAACGTCGGGAGTCGCTACGCTCGCCCGACCTACATGATGGGAGTAGATGAGTGTAGATTAATTGTGCTACTTTTACTTTTCTGCAGACGTAAAAAAGCCCGAATCGTTAAATTCGGGCTTTCTACAATTTGAAGCCTGGTAATGTCGTGGTGCCCACAGCGGTAGAGAGTCATAGTGAAAATGCTGCGCACTCATTGCTGAGCGGAGATTTTTCATGATTTTAACGTCGGGAGTCGCTTCGCTCGCCCGACCTATATGATGGGTGTTGGATGAGTGTACATTAATTGTGCTATTTTTACTTTTCTGCAGACGTAAAAAAGCCCGAATCGTTAAATTCGGGCTTTCTACAATTTGAAGCCTGGTAATGTCCTACTTTCACATAGCAAATGCTACACTATCATCGGCGCTGTTTCGTTTCACTACTGAGTTCGGCATGGAATCAGGTGGGTCCAAAACGCTATTGTCACCAAGCAAATTTGGGCGTTAATACGTATTTCTGCGCACTAACTGAATTTGGAAAATATCTGATAATATTTTTTAAGTCTTTCTAAGTAATATCTACTTTAGTCATATTAACTTCTTCGCGTGTTTCACTATCACATAAAACGCGTTTGGCGTTGTATGGTTAAGCCTCACGGGTAATTAGTACAAGTTAGCTTAATG
>NZ_JADYXE010000062.1:0-21847 GCF_015864465.1 Pseudoalteromonas sp. SWN29 | reverse complement strand
ATAAATTGGCATTGTTTTTCCACGCCCTCTACTTAATTTTAATGATTAAATATTAAGCGCGACAACTAGTCTGACAGCTGTCTCTTGATCACATCTCCTGTTGTTGCGCTTGCATGAATCGAGCGCCTTCTAGCAGTTGGCTCAGTGAAAACCAACCTTTCCATAAAGCTTCCCAACCAACAACACCTGTTTGCTTGCTGTTGTGCCACCCGCCTAATTTGGCAAGTGCATAATAAGCCCAATGTAATGAAGGTGTTGTGTTAGGTGCTTTTTTAGTTTCAGTCTTTGACCACAACAGTTTCCATTCAAGAAGATTGAAAAAATTGTCGCAACCAATTGATTTTGCATTATCTTTATCGACAACAAGCTCGCGTAATTGGAGAAGCCTCACCGCAATAAATGCTGTTATTACAATGATCTTTTCTAGATTATTTCGCGTTTGCATGCGAAACGACTCAACTTGAGTGCCCGCTGACTTCCACGCTTTATGGAACTCTTCAACTCGCCATCTTAGTTCATAAAATCTAACTATCTTTAGTGCATCAGAAGCACTATTTATCGGTTCGCCTGTATACAATTTCCACGACAAAGGACTTGTTCCACTTGGTGGATCAATCTCGTTGCAGCTTATTACTGTTAAATTCATACCACCAAGTTTCTTGTGTTTTTTAGGCGGATAAATAGTAATGCAAGCATAACGTACAGCTACTTTCGCAATACGTGCTTTTCGGCCTCCTTTTTGCTGTATCTTAACCGAATATGAAGCTTCGCTAGATTGATTTTCAATGTAGGGACTTAGTTTATCGCCGTCTGCATTCACGACCCGCTCATGCTTGGCCCTCACTACAAACCGTTGATTATTTATTGTTTTATAATCAATATACTCAAACATATCAGATTCTCGATCACAAACGCTTATGATATTGTCCATGACATCTGCAAATCGGGTACTCATTTCTTCCGACGAGCGTTGCCATTTATAACTTTCTTTCGTTTCGTACTTGCGGCGTTTTCTGTCGTTAGCGGTACCAAAGTTTTCATCTTTTCTGCACCAACGATGTTGTGCACCCAAGCCAATAGTACGCTCTGTTTCTGCATCGACCATAAGGACGGTGTGCGCCAACATCCCTTTAGAAGAGCTTTGTTTATATGCGCCAGTATGTCCGAGCTCTTTAGTCACATTGTGTCGGTAACACAATGTTGATGTATCTTCTAGCGCAAGGATTGTGTTTGACAGCGTTATTGCAGGTAACAGCGAATTCAAACCGGCGGTAGCGATGTTATCTGCGTCAACTTTATCATTGCGAAGAAAGCGATATGCGCCTTCAATAGAGGCCTGTGAGCCAGATGCTTTCACAATAGAACTTCCTGTGTTGCTCGCCATTTGATGACTTATTTTTACCAGGCGTTTAGTGCGTCGTTCATCACCTAATTCAGCATGTTTAAACAAATGATTAGCCCATTTTTCAGTATCTTTTATCAGCATAATAATTAAACTCGACCGGTTTTTTCGTTATAACTGATCTGATCGACTGATATAAATAAAGTTCAATTGAAGCCTAATTTATTTGTGTATAAGAGTCAGAGTCTGACAGAGAGGGCTACTCAGGCGCTGTCTCGCTTGAGGAATAGCACTTGGAGCAACCGTATCGCCCAGGGTATCAGTGAGTGTTAAATCTAACTTCTCAACAACGTCACTAATAGAGCGGTCGCGAAAAAGACCCATTGCAATGATAAGCCAGACGACAAGCTCAGCAGGTAACTTACGTTTGCGAATACTTGCTTTATCGGTCTGCTCGAGCACATTAGAAATCCACTCAAGAGGGATATGTTTCTGAAATGTAGATAAAGAGTCAGGAGTGGCGAATATATCTGTATCAAGTAACCAATGACTAAGCATAAAAATACCCTCATAATCAAAAGATGATAAGGGTATTGTGAAGCAACCAAAAGATCGGTCAACCGATCAAAAATACCTTAACTGATCGGTGTTAACTGAAAAGTGGCTTTTTTTTGTTTTAAAGCATGCTAAATTAGCTGAAATTTATAAATGGAGAAACCTGTTGGAATTTTTATACGAATACGGTTTGTTTTTTGCTAAAACAGTCACTTTTGTTATCGCTATAGCAGTTATTTTAATGTTAGTTGTAGGTGCTGCAGTTAAGCCAAAAGCAAAAAAAGGTGAAATACAAATTGACGATATATCAGAGCAATTAGTTGAGCTTAAAGAAAGCTTTTTACAAAATACGTTAGGTAAAAAAGAGCTTAAAGCGCACCAAAAACAGCTTAAATCGCAAAGTAAAAAAGCAGATAAAGATGAGCCTAAACCTCGTTTATATGTAATTGACTTTGTGGGTAGTATGGATGCTCACGAAGTAGAAAGCTTACGAGAAGAAATTACAGCAATTATATCTATCGCCGATCCAAGTAAAGACAAAGTGCTTATTCGTTTAGAAAGCGGTGGCGGTGTTGTACATGGATACGGACTTGCTGCATCTCAGTTACAGCGTATTAAAAACGCAGGCATACCCTTAAGTGTATCAATTGATAAAGTAGCAGCGAGTGGTGGTTACATGATGGCGTGTGTAGCCGATGAGATACTTGCAGCACCGTTTGCTATTGTTGGCTCTATTGGTGTTATTGCTCAGATACCTAACTTTAATAAAATATTAAAGAAAAACGATGTTGAGTTTGAACAAATAACGGCAGGAGAGTTTAAACGCACACTTACTTTATTTGGTGAAAATACCGATAAGGCCCGCGAAAAATTTCGTGAAGAAATTGAACAAACACATGACTTATTTAAAACGTTTGTAAGCACTCAACGTCCAAGCTTAGATATAAACTTAGTTGCGACAGGTGAGCATTGGTTTGCAACTCAAGCGATTGATAAAGGCTTGGTAGATGTTATAAAAACAAGTGATGATGCATTGCTAGAGCAGCAACATGAGCGCCAAATTTATAAAATTAAATACAAGGTTAAAAAGGGATTAAGCGATAAGTTAGCACTTGGCTTGAGCAGTGGCGTAAATAAAGTAGGGATAAACTTACTTTCTAAATTTAAGTCCCTAAATCTTTAGTCAGATTAAAATTTTCAACCTGAGAACAAGCTAATTATTTTTACTCGAAAAAAAACCTTGATGCAAAACATCAAGGTTTTTTTATAACTCAATAGTCATAGATTATGAATCAATAGACTTATGATAATCTTCTAAATCTTTAGCTGCATTGGGGTCGTTAAAGATACTCTCATCAAGCTCACCTTCAGATTTGGCAACAACACAGGTAACCATACAATCCCCGGTTACATTAACTGCTGTACGTGTCATATCTAGCAAGCGGTCAACACCGATAATAATTGCAATCCCTTCTACAGGTAAGCCAACTTGGTTAAGTACCATGGCCAGCATGATTAAGCCCACACCAGGTACTCCTGCGGTACCCACAGAAGCAAGAGTTGCAGTTAATATAACCATAAGGTAATCAGAAATTGTTAAATCAACACTAAATACTTGTGCAATAAATACGGTCGCCACACCTTGCATAATAGCCGTGCCATCCATGTTAATAGTAGCACCTAGTGGAATAGTGAATGAGGCAACAGAGTTGTTAGCACCTAACTTTTTAGTAGCAGTTTCAAGTGTAATAGGCATGGTTGCGCTTGAGCTTGAAGTACTAAATGCAAATAAGCATGTATGCTTCATTTTTGCTAAGAAAATAAGCGGGTTTAAGCCTGTTAATATTTTTAAAAGCAATGTGTAGTTTACAAAAGCATGTAATAACAGTGCGAGTACTACAACACCAAAGTACTTAGCTAGGCTCACAATTAAACTAAGCTCAATAGTTGTAAATAGTTTTGCCATTAAAAAGAACACGCCATAAGGGGCAATGTTCATTAAAAGCGTAACTAGTTTTAAAATTACTGTGTTTAAATCTTCAAATACGGTAGCTACGCGTTTACCCGCTTTACCACTTAATGCCATTGCTACACCAAATAAAAGCGCAAACACAATAACTTGAAGCATATTGCCTTTGGCCATTGCCTCAAAAGGATTTGTAGGAAACATATCTATAATTACACGTGCAAGGGTAGGGGCTTCTTTAGCATCGTAAGTTGCATTAGATGGGAGGCTTATTCCTTCACCAGGACTAAATAGTAGTGCTAGTGTAATCGCCACTGTTATAGCAATAGCTGTAGTTAATAAATATAAACCAATAGATTTACCACCTAGGCGGCCTAATTTTTTAGGGTCACTTAAGCTACAGGTACCACAAACAAGCGATACAAATACAAGAGGCACAACTAACATTTTTAAGCTGGCAATGAATATTTGTCCACCAACATGGAAAATACCATCAACAAAAAAGGCTTTAATTGGCAAAGAGAATAACCCAAGAGGTATTAGATAATCGTCTTCACCAGCTAATATAGCCTGAAATATAAAACCTACTGTAACCCCAAGCGCCATACCAATCATGATGCGAGTGGTTAAACTCATTGAACGGATTTTTGACATATTTCCTGATCTACATTTTATAAATTTGCCATAGACTACCAGCAAGGAAATATTTACTACAGAAAAAGTTAGTATTTATTTAAAAATATTTCACTCAAAAAAGTAATAAAAAACTGTGATTTTATACTAAGTTATAGGTTAATATTAAGCAGGAATTAATTTTGATTATAATAACAACGCTAGGGAGAGGTTTATGCCTTTAATGCGACTACTCAGCATTTCATTGCTTAGTTTTTTACTCACAGCTTGTGGTGGCGGTGGGTCACTAGAAAAAGATGGCACCATTGGCGACGATACAGGTGATACGGATGTTAGTAGTTCAATTACTTTACAGCTCAGTATTTTAGATAGTAGCGGTGCTGCATTTTCCGATAGCAATCCAGTCAGTAAAGATAACAAAGGTGTTGTAACTGCAATTTTAACAAGCGATGGCGACGCGCTAGTCTCGCAGTTAATTACTTTTACGACTAACTTTACAGGTAAAATAACACCTGAGCTAGGTACTGCGCTAACTGATGAAAGTGGTCATGCTGTAGTGACTTTAAGCAGTGGTGACTTTAAAGGCGCTGGCGAAGTAACGGCCAGTTACATTTCTGATGAAGAAACGATTACTAAAACTCTAGGTTTCATATCAAATGGTGATGACGCTTCAACAGAAGGGGCTGTGGTTGACGTTGATATTAAATTATTACAAGGCTGTGCTGCTGGCTGGGATAGTGACAGAAATATAGTTTCACTTGAACAATCGTATCCAACTTCGGGTTGTACTGTAGTGAATCAATTTTCTTCAGATGAGTTGATTGATGTATTAGTTAAGGTAACGGATACAAGTTCAGGTGACGGTTTTGTTGGAATTATCAGTGAGATTTCAACGGACTTAGGTACATTATTACCGGTTTCTGGTAAAGCATTAACGGATAACTTTGGTTTCGCAATTCTTAAATTACAACCCGGTGCTAATAGCGGAGCAGGTGAAATCACTGCCACATCGAAATCAACATCTAATCAAAAAGCGTTTGAAATCTCTACAGCTGAGTTGCAAGTTAATATCAGTAATGGTTTATTTAATTTACTAGATGTAAATGGTAACCCTGTTGTAGATGAATACCAACCATTAGCAGCAGGTGCAACAACTGTCATTACTGTTGAAATACTAGATAGTAACTCTTTACCAGTTGTAACAGCATTTGACGTTGAATTTACTTCTAACTGTACTCAAGCTGGTTTATCTATTATGGATGCAACGGCAAAAAGTATTAGTGGTATTGCTACTGCTACTTATCGTACCGATGGTTGTAATGCATCACTAGGTGATACTGTTACTGCGACAGTATTAACGGGTGGTACACCGGTTATTAAATCTATTAACATTCCAGTTTCTATTGCGAAAGTAGAATCTATAGAATTTATAGATGTAACACAAAATGTAATTGCACTTAAAGGTACTGGCGGTCAAACACGCTCTGAAACGTCTGAAATTACGTTCAAATTAAAAGACAAAATCGGTAAATCAGTAGTTAGTAGCAGAATGGACTTTCGTTTAAGCGCTACAAATGGCGGAATTAGTTTATCGCATGGTAGTGTTTTCACAGATGCTGAAGGTTTAGCGCGCGTTCAAGTAAATGCGGGTTTTGTACCTATGGCTGTGCGAGTACAGGCATGTTATATCCCTGATGATCAAATTCCTGAAAATCAAAACGATGATGTAACGTGTTGGCAAGATGTTTATTTAGAATGCCAAAAAGATGCAGCAGATAGAAGCGATGATGTGTCGTGCCCAGTAGGTGAGCTTTCTTTAGTATCGCTTGATGAGCAAGTGATTACGGTTTCTGATTTAGTTTCAATTAGCTCTGGTCTCCCTGATGGCAATAGTTTTACTGCAGGTGCACAGACGATTAATATTGAAGCACTTGATTACATTGGTGACACGAACGAAATATCCGTTTACTTAGCGGATCACTTTAATAACCCTGTACCCGATGGAACAGCTGTTTACTTGACCACGGAAGGTGGTGCGGTTGGTACTTTAGACGGTACGGCATTTAATGCACAACTTGAATGTAATACAGTTGATGGTGCATGTAATGCACAATGGCGTAACCAAAATCCTAAACCATTTACAGAGGCTAAATGGGGAAATGGTATTGAAAAAAATTGTGATTTATATTTTGGAAATGCGGCTCCTTGTATTAATGGTATTCTTAGCGCAGCTGATAATGTCGACAATGGCGTACCTTTAGGCGGTCGTGTAACGGTACTTGTTACTGCAAAAGGGCAAGAGTCGTTTATTGATATTAATGGTAATGGACTTTTTGATACTAATGAGTATTACAGTGGCTATGATTTACCAGAAGCGTTTGTTGATCATAATGAAAATGGTGTATACGACGGCTTAGCAGGTACTTATAACCCTGTTACTGCAGAAGTAAAACCGCCTGAATTTTGTCAAGAAGGTAGTGAAGATGATCCGTGTAGTCCAGAAAATACAAATGGCGGTCATTTTGAAGAGAACTTTGATATTGACTTAAATGGCATGCACACATTAGCTGATGGTAAATACAATGGTTTAATATGCACAGAAGATGCAACTAACCCATCTGATGATGATACGTTTGCTAGCCTGTGTACAAAAGATTTAATTGATGTAAGAGATTCATTTCAAATAATATTATCAGGTAGTACTGTTTATAGTCGTTTTGTAGTTACTAAACAAGAGCTTACTAATAAGTTTCCTAATGCTCTTACTGCAAATATAGAAAGCTGTAGTGATATTAGAAGCGTTGCAACGATTGGTGGTGTTATTACTGAAAAATTAATTTTAAGGTTAGAGCCTTCTGATACTGATGATTTTTGTGACGTTAGCTTAATTGATATAAGCTCAGGTGTTGGGTCAAATAGCTTAGATAGCTTAACATTCGGTATTTATTACTCTGATAGATATAACAATCCAATTCCATCAGGTACAGATGTATCAGTATCTACTAAAAATGGTAAATATGATGGTCGTGATGGTTTTACTATGCTTGAAAGCAATAGCACAGCTGCATTTTATGAAGAGTTTACGATTAGTCGTGAAACAGATCCAAATGATGCAAATACCGGTTTGCTAAGTGTTACATTTGAAACCCCTAAAGGGGTACAAACTCCTGCAACGATCACAATTAGAGATGATGGTTAAGGTTTTTAATTATTATATTTAAAAAAATGCCAACCTTTAGGTTGGCATTTTTGTTTCTGTTCTATATATTCCACATCAATTAATCTAAAAACACCTGTTTGTTTAATTTAACGACAAAAATTGTTCGTTTATTCAGTAAATACTGAAAAGTTTGTATTAAAAGCTTGTAACAACTAGTGTTTGTAGATATACCTATAAATATTCGCGCCGCTTATGTCGGCAAAACACATTTTTAATATTTGGTTAGAAATAGGCAACTATGGGCAAATCGCTAGTAATTGTAGAGTCTCCTGCTAAGGCTAAAACAATTAATAAATATTTAGGTAATGACTTCATCGTAAAGTCCAGTATTGGACATGTGCGAGATTTACCTACTTCAGGTTCGAGCAAAGCTAAAGTGCCGGCAACTAAAACGCCAGCAGAAGTTCGTAAAATGGAGCCTGAAGAGAAAGCAGCGTATAAAAAGCAACGAGATTATACAAACTTAGTCGCGCGTATGGGTATTGATCCAAACCAAGGTTGGGATCCGCATTACGAAATACTGCCTGGTAAAGAAAAAGTTGTTCAAGAATTACAAAAGCTGGCAGAAAATGCAGACCAAATATATCTCGCAACGGATTTGGATAGAGAAGGGGAAGCAATTGCTTGGCACCTTCAGGAAATTATTGGCGGCGAGCCTTCAAAGTATAAGCGCGTAGTTTTTAACGAAATTACTAAAAACGCAATACAACAAGCATTTGAAACACCAGGCGAGCTTAACACCGATATGGTTTACGCTCAGCAAACACGTCGCTTTTTGGACCGTGTTGTTGGTTTTATGGTATCACCTTTACTTTGGGCTAAAGTGGCCCGAGGACTTTCTGCAGGACGAGTGCAATCAGTAGCAGTACGTTTATTAGTAGAGCGTGAACGTGAAATTAAAGCATTTATTCCAGAAGAATTTTGGGATATTCACGCTGACGTTAAAAATACTGAGTCTGAGTTACGCTTAGAAGTAGCCAAACAAGCAGGAAAGCCATTTAAGCCTGTAAATGAAGCTCAGGCTAGCGCAGCGGTTAAAAGCCTTGAGAATGCAGAATACAAAGTAATTAGCGTTGAAGAAAAACCAAGTAAAAGTCGCCCAAGTGCACCATTAATTACTTCAACCATGCAACAAGCGGCAAGTACACGTTTAGGTTATGGCGTTAAAAAGACCATGATGCTTGCTCAGCGTTTGTATGAAGGCGGTTATATTACGTATATGCGTACCGATTCAACTAATCTTTCAAAAGATGCGGTTGAAATGTGTCGTGAGTACGTAACGAACGAGTTTGGTGCTAAATATTTACCAAAAGATCCAATTAGCTACAGCTCTAAAGGCAATGCACAAGAAGCGCATGAGGCAATACGTCCTTCAAGCGTTACCGTGTTATCTGGTCATGTTGAAGGTGTAGACGCCGATGCTAAAAAGCTGTACGAGCTAATTTGGCGTCAGTTTGTAGCGTGCCAAATGGTACCTGCTGAATACGATTTAACAACGCTTACAGTTGAAGCTAACGATTTCCAACTTAAAGCGAAAGGCCGTGTGCTACGCTTTGATGGTTGGACTAAAGTACAGCCTGCAATACGTAAAAAGAACGAAGAAGATCAATCATTACCAGCTGTTAAAGAAGGTGAAGTCCTTACTTTAATCGAACTTGATCCTAAACAACATTTTACTAAACCGCCAGCGCGCTTTAGTGAAGCAAGTTTAGTAAAAGAGCTTGAAAAACGCGGTATTGGTCGTCCATCTACTTATGCGTCAATTATATCAACGATTCAAGATCGTGGTTATGTACGTGTAGAAAATCGCCGTTTCTTTGCTGAAAAAATGGGTGAAATAGTTACCGATCGTTTGGTTGAAAACTTTACTGATTTGATGAATTTTGATTTTACAGCAAAAATGGAAGGCCGTTTAGATGACATCGCTGAAGGCGAGCGAGTATGGACTGAAGTTCTTGATAAATTTTATGCTGATTTTTCAACGCAATTAACTGTCGCTAAAGATGAGCCAGAAAATGGCGGTATGCGTCTTAACGAGATGGTTGAAACGGATATTGAATGTCCTACGTGTAGCCGAAAAATGGGTATACGCACAGCATCAACTGGTGTTTTCTTAGGGTGTACTGGTTACAGTCTTCCGCCAAAAGAGCGTTGTACAACGACAATGAATTTAGTGTCGGGCGATGAAGCGGTTCCAGCCGATGTCGAAGACGAAGAAACTGAAAAGCTAATGCAGATGAAACGTTGCCCGATTTGTGAAACGGCAATGGATTCATACCTAATTGACGAAACCCGTAAATTACATGTGTGTGGTAATAATCCAGCGTGTAAAGGGCATATAGTTGAAGAAGGTACCTTTAAAATTAAAGGCTATGACGGACCAATTATCGAATGTGATAAATGTGGTTCTGACATGGAGCTTAAATCGGGTCGCTTTGGTAAGTACTTTGGCTGTAATAATGACGAGTGTAAAAATACACGTAAATTACTTAGAAGTGGTGAAGCAGCGCCTCCAAAAGAGGACCCAGTTCACATCAAAGAACTCGAGTGTGAAAAGTCAGATGCGTATTTTGTATTACGTGATGGCGCCGCGGGTATATTTTTAGCTGCAAATACTTTTCCTAAGTCACGAGAAACACGTGCACCTAAGGTAGAAGAATTAAAACGCTTTAGAGACCGTATTTCGCCTAAGTTTTATTACCTAGCCGATGCACCTGCTAAAGATCCTGATGGTAATCTTGCTGTTGTACGCTACAGCCGTAAAAATAAAGCTCAGTATGTTATGACTGAAGTTGACGGTAAAGCTACTGGCTGGACTGCTCATTATGAAGCAGGTAAATGGACAGAAGAGGCGAAGAAAAAAGCAGCGCCTAAAAAGAAAGCCGCAGCAAAAAAGGCACCAGCTAAAGCAAAACCTAAAGCCAAAGCAAAGCCTAAAACTAAAAAAGAGGATGAATAAGTAGGTATTTCTTATTCATAGCTTTTTATAGTTTTAAAAAGTCATAAAAAAACCGGAATGCACAGCTTGTGTCTATTCCGGTTTTTTTGTGCCTAGTTAAATGTTTTCGCAACGGCTTTATTAGCAGTACATTTAACTAAGTGTATTGGGTATATCAATTTTTATTAAAAACATGGTCATTATATTGCACTAAATAGATCGCTAATTTAATGCAATTGGCATGATTAAATTTTAACAGAAGATACTTTTTTATAGCCTTCAGATTCAAGCTCATCATTTACGCATTTTAATACGTAGGCATTTAGCTCTTTATTGCTTACGTCATCATCTTTAGCCCAGTTAACACACATCTCTGTGTATTCTTTTACCATTTCGGCTGAAGCTGTTGGCGCATCGTCTGCTACCGCGTAAGTCGCAGATACTGCAAATAGTGGTGCTACGATTAATGCTAGCAATGCTTTTTTCATTCGTTTATTCCTAAAAAAATGGTGTGATGACTGATTTACCCAGTTTAAGGTTAGGTTTAAACCAGTAGTGCCCAATCCAGAACAACTCTGTTGGTATACTGATTTTTAAACGAAAACGAAATAAAAGATAACGAAATATTTTTATCGTAAGGATGAGTAATTTGCTTGTCGGTATTTCTCAGTATTGTGCTGTAGTAATTTATAAGCTAGGGTCGCTTTTTAATAAAAAATTTCGTCAATTCCATCACATAACCTTAATGTGTCAATGATTGTACCGACCCAATAAGAAATAATTTCTATGCTATTTGCATATAAATTTGCTCAATAAAATGAAAAATAAAAACGTGTAACGTATTTTGTTGTTATCAAATTAAAGACTATACCTTTGATGAAATAGCTATAACACTCGTATCTTCGAATTTCATAAAGGATGGCATTTCAGTTTCAGTATTCGGCAGGTTAGTTGGCGGGCTATCCACAAGCCGATCAGCTAGTTGATTACAACGAACCTGCAAAATCATACAGCGATAGCGGTGTCGTTACTAAATTAACGAGTCGCATTTAACCGGGTTACTTTACAGCTATATTTGGTTTTCACTTATTTTTAAATGGATGTAAGCGAGTGCTACTTTTCTATGAAAACAACCAGCCTGAACAGGGTAAAATACACAACTGTAAAAGTAATCTTGAATATAACCACGGCTGAAATGAATATTTTGGTTAATAAGAGTGTTTCAGTATCTTACTATTTCATTTTGAAAATAAAACAGCTTACAAATGCAAACATATGATGTATGTTGTCGATATTAAATAATAACAGCAGTGCAAAAACCTGTTAACACATAACGACCTCAACGGGAGAAAATATGAGACAACATCTATTAGGCTTCACACTAGCCCCCTTATTTCTACTTACAACAGCATGCTCTCAGCAAGAAAGCGTAGCTAAAGTTGATAGCACAGAAACACTAAGCGCTTCTCAAAATAGTTACGAGCAATCTGCTCTTTTAAAAATCAGTAAACTTAAAAAGCTGATGGAACAAGCTCAAACTAAACAGATTGATGTGACTCGTGAAGAAAGCGTAGTTTGGTTTGCAGAGCAGTTTTTAAAATTTGCTAACTGGGATGAAAATAATTACGACGCGGTTGTAAAGCTTTTTGGTTACGAGCGCCACTATGCTGCGGACAAGGAAAGGTTAGCAAAAGAGTTACCAAATTTTGAACGCGAAAAAGTCATTCAAATTTTAGATAAAGGTATTGATGACTTGTCTAAAGAGCTTGCAGGCGAAATCAAACGCCGCCCTGTAAATAAGGTTGATTGGCAAAATACTAAAGCACAAGACAATATGTTTGTTAGTAATGGCAAGCCTATTTTTTTATATGACTATTTTTCAAAGAGTGTTGGTCAGCCACTTACAAATAAAGATGTTTATAACGATCATTTAGGCGCGCTCTATCATGGCGGTGAAGATCTATACCCGGTAGATCACGACCGTGCTATTAATTCATTTTTAGTGCGTGAAGATGGCACTTTTGACGAAGAGTTAATGAAAGAGCTAACGCGTATCCCTGATACCAACATTGGTTTTTTAGTTTACTGGTTAATGGGTATTCCAAAGTGGGTTGAAGAGCAAGAGCCAGAAGTTAGAAAAGGCCGTTCGTTATTTACAGGATTCGATATTGATAACCCATTAGCGCGAGATCTTTGGGGTAAAATAATTCGTAAAACGGGTGAGCTTACTAAAGGCAAAAAAGTAACTGAAGTTGGGTTTGTGTTAGCTAACGAGCCGCATTGGTACGCCGAAAAAGGCCACTGGACACAAAAATATGAAGAAATGACCAGCATCTCTTCATACACACTAAATAAGTTTAGAAGTTGGTTAGATAAAAAATACCAAGGTGATATTAACGAGCTAAATGAAAACTGGGGAACGCATTTTAGCCAGTTTACAGATGTAGCTATTGAGATACCGATTGATCCTGCGATTAAAGGCGAGCCTAAGTGGTACGACTGGACGCGTTACAATATGGACAGAAGTACTGACTGGTTTACTTACGTTCAAAACGAACTGCATTCTGTAAATGAAGACGCTGATACCCATATAAAAATTATGCCGCGCATGTTTATGGACGATTCACGCTCTGGCGGTATTGATACCGAAGCATTAGCTGAGTTAACAACCATGGTAGGGCACGATGCTAAGTCGTTTGGTAGCGAAAATATTCGTCCTGGTAAGTCATCTAAGTGGATTGAAAAGTACGCATATAACTGGGGCATAGTTACTATGTTTCATGACTTTATGGAATCAGTTGCGCCTAATAAAATTAATGTAAATTCAGAGTCTCATTTTTTATCATCGGGTCAGTGGCGAGATTTAGACACACGTACAAGCTATGTACGTAGTGTTTATTGGCTTGCAACTTTACTTGGAATGGATGCTAATATGGGCTGGTTTTGGGCACGTGATCCAGATGGTTCACCAGAGGATCGTTTAGAAGGCGATCTGGACTTTTTTGACCCAGGTCTTGGCGGTGCTTTTGCGGGTTCTAACAATATGCAGCCACATGTAACTAACGAAGTTACCCAAGTAATGTTTGATCTTAATAGTTTTTCTGAGGAAATTGTTGAGCTTAGAGAGCAGCGTCGTCCACTTCGTTTGTTTTACTCTGAAACAACAGCAATTAATACAAACGACTATATGACAAAGGGCTACAAACTTTACGAAAATTTATTTTTTGAAGGCTTCCCGCTTGGTTTTGCAACTAAAGATGTAATCGAAAAGCAAGACAATAGCAACTGGGATGCAATACTGGTTTATCGCAATAACTTTGTTACAGATGAAGAGTTTAAAGCGCTTCAAGGGTATTTAAACAAAGGCGGTACCGTTATTTTAGACTCAGCGCAAAGCTTGTCTTTAGATGAGTACGGGCATCCACGTAAGGCTAAGTTAGTTGCCAGTAAAGGTAAGCTTATTGTTATGCCAAAAGGCACAGACGTTGAAGCCATTAAAAAAACTGCTCTTGCAGAGGTTTCGGATAGTACGCCTGATGTTGTTGTAAAAGTAGATAATGGTGAGTCATTTAAAACCACAACATGGCGTACTGTTAAGCAAGACAATGGTAGTTACCTGGTTAATATTTTAAATTTAGGCCACACAACAGCAACCGTTGATCTGTCGCTTAAAAATGGTAAATCTATTCATGTTAAAAACTTAATGACGAGCAATAAAATGAATACCAGCTTTGATATTCCTTCTGAGGGTGTCTTGCTTGTTGAAGTTACAGCTCAATAAATAGTTTTTTAGCGAGTACATCCCTATGTGCTCGCTTTTCAATTAACACGATACATTAAGTTGTGGATAGCAAATGAAAGCAAATAATAAGGTTAAACTAATAGCAATATCGTTGAGCTTAATCCTTGGTAGTGCAGGGGTTAATGCTCAGCCGATGCCTCATATTGCGCAACCAGGCGAAAATTGGGTTTTACAAACTGAACGCTCAGATGAGTTTGATATTAAAGATGCTGAAAAATGGAATTTTCAAACAGAAAACTACGGTGTTTGGTCTTGGAAAGATGAAAATGCCAGTGTTTCTGAAGGTATATTAAAGCTAACCACTAAACGAGAAACGCATTTAAGAACGTTTTGGGATGGCTGTAATAAAACAAAAGTGCCTAATTATAGGTTGTTTTACACTTCGGGAGTTGCTAAATCTAGGGCAACAGGGAGTTACGGATATTATGAGGCACGTATAAAGGGTGCGGATAAATTTCCGGGAGTATCACCTGCATTTTGGATGTACAGCAAAATAGATCGTACTTTAACGAATGAAGGCGATGTGCAATATAGTGAAATAGATGTAGTTGAGTTAACTCAAAAACAGACGCTTCAGGAGTCGGACCACGACCTACATAATATTGTTATAAAAGATGGCGCACCCAAGTGGATGCGACCTGGTAGCTCGCCAGAAACAAACCATAATGGCTATCACTTACCATTTGATCCCAGTGAAGACTTTCATACTTATGGGGTTAATGTAACCAAAGACGACATTACATGGTATGTAGATAACGTTCAGGTTGGCTATAAAAAGAATTTGTACTGGCACCGCGATATGAACTTAACATTATCGCAGGGCTTACGCGCACCGCATACACAATGGAAATGTAATCAATTTTATCCTTCAGATAATCAGTCTGCACAAGGTTTTCCAACATCAATGGAAATTGATTACGTGAGAACGTGGTTAAAGCAATAAAAACCCTAAAGCCCATTCTAATAAAGTGTAAATATTAGCCAAATTAAAATTTATTTGTTGCCAATACAAACATCATATGTTTATATTATTAAAATCAATTTTATGCTTTTATAATAAAGTACAGGCAGATTGTTAAAACACTGACGTAGCAATTTTTAGTTGTTTAAAAGGACACACACATGAACTTATTTAAAATAAAAATGGTGATGCTGTTAGGGTGCTGCACATTATTTGCTCCCAATTTATATGCAAAAGATGCAGAGCTGAAAAACTCTGAAGCCAAAAAGCCAAATGTGCTGATTTTACTGTTTGATGATATGCGCTTTGATACGTTTTCTTATCGTAATGGCCCAGTTTCAACGCCAAATATTGACGCATTAGCAAACGAAGGTACACGTTTTGATCAAGCGATGACATCTACTGGCTTATGTTCTCCTTCGCGCGCGGCTATGTTTACTGGGCGCTGGGGACATAAAACGGGGCTTGACGATAACGTGGGGCTTTATCATTCACGTCTTTCGGAGTTATCACTTAGTGAAGGCAGCGTAATTAAACGTGCAACAAGCGTAGGTTACGACGTAAGTTATGTAGGTAAATGGCACTTAGGCGCACAAGGCCCAGCACTGCGCGGTGCTAACTTTATGTGGGGGCACGATAAAGATGAAGAGCGTAATGGCCGTCCTTTTACGCCTTATGGAACACAAAAAAATGTTGCCCGTATGAATGCAGGTGAGCGCGATAAAAACGGCGAAAAGCACGATTACTATAAAACGCTTCCGGGTACATATGCAGATACAGTAACAGCTAAAGAAGTAAACGAAGGCAAATTAATGCTGCAAAATGCGGCCAAATCAGACAAACCATTTTTTGGTATTGTTAGTTTTGAGCAACCTCATCCGCCGTACCGCGTACCAGAACCTTACGCCAGCATGTACGACTACAAAGACATAAAACTTCCTAAAAACTTTGGTATAGAACGTAAACATAAACCAATGGCACAAGATGATATTTGGTGGCCTTGGCACGATGTAAGCCACATGACTGAAACCGATTGGCGCAAAGCACATAGTTTTTACTATGGTGCCATTGCCATGATTGACCACGCAGTTGGCGAGCTTATTAATACCGCCAAAGAAGAAGGTTTATACGACGACCTACACATTATTTTAGTAGGCGACCAAGGTAGTATGCTAGGCGAGCATAACCTTTATGACAAAGGCCCATATGCATACGACGAATTAATGCGTATGCCACTTATAATTCGTGACCCTAGCCTTGAGCCTAAAATAATTAACCGCCAAGTGTCTATGCTAGACATAGCACCAACACTTCGCCAGTGGATGACACTACCCCTTGATGGCGACGAAGATGGACGTTCACTTTTACCATTGATGAAACAAGGCGATAGTGCCGATGCTGGTAAAGATGATATTTCGTTATATGCCTACGAATGGTACAACGGCGGATGGTTTGGTATTAGAGCTATACGTACCCCTGAAATGAAATTTGTATGGAATCCAGGCGACAGCCGCGATGAATTATACGACTTAAAAAATGATCCGTACGAAATCACAAACCAAATAGATAATCCTAAATACAAAAAACAGCTTACTGATTTAGTGCATAAAATGGCGGGAGAGCTTAAGCGTATTGAAGACCCATCATTAACTAAATTTAATCACCACATGAAAGCTTTTTTATAGCCGAGTAATGCCCTTTGGTGGGCCTTAATTGGCCTGCTATTTTTTATTATCAAAATTGAGATTGGCACTATGAAAACACACACAAAATTATTGAGCGCTTTATCATCGCTTGCCTTATTAATTGGCTCTGCGGGCATACACGCAAGTGAAAAAAAACCCAATATTATTCTTATTGTTGCAGATGACCTAGGTTATGCAGATGTTGGTTTTAATGGCTCTAAGGATATTATTACCCCAAATATTGATGATCTTGCTAAATCGGGTACTTCCTTTTCAGACGCTTACGTAGCGCACCCGTTTTGTGGCCCAAGCCGAGCGGCATTAATGACCGGTCGTTATCCACATAAGATTGGCTCACAATTTAATTTACCGACACGCGGCTCAAACGTAGGCGTGCCTACTGACGCTAAGTTTATTAGTAAATTACTAAACGAAAATAACTATTTTACCGGTGCATTAGGTAAATGGCATATGGGTGATGCGCCGCAGTATCATCCAAATAAACGTGGTTTTGATGAATACTATGGATTTTTAGGCGGTGGGCATAATTATTTTCCTGACCAATATCAACTTCAGTATAAAAAGCAAAAGGCACAAGGCTTAAAAAATATTTTTGAGTACATTACTCCGCTAGAGCACAACAGCAAAGAAGTAAAAGAAACGCAGTACATTACTGATGCACTTTCGCGCGAAGCCGTTAATTTTGTAGACAAAGCAGCAGACAAAAAAAATCCATTCTTTTTATATTTAGCTTACAACGCACCGCATGTGCCATTGCAAGCTAAAGACGAAGATATGGCGATGTTTCCTGATATAAAAAATAAAGACCGTAAAACATATGCAGGTATGGTTTACGCAGTTGACCGCGGCGTGGGTAAACTAGTAGAAACCCTGAAAAAAAATAATCAGTATGATAATACGCTTATCGTATTTATGAGCGATAACGGTGGCAAATTAAGTAAAGGCGCTAATAACTTCCCACTTAAAGCAGGTAAGGGCAGTACACAAGAAGGCGGTTTTAGAGTTCCTATGTTGTTTCATTGGCCTAAGCATGTACCTGCGGGCAAGCGTTTTTCGCATCCTGTATCGGCACTAGACTTATACCCAACATTTGCAGCTTTAGCGGGCGCTAAAGTTGAAGAAAACCAACATTTAGATGGTACAAATATGTGGCCTGCATTTATTAAAAACGAAAACCCACATAAAGATGAGCCTATTTATGCACTTCGCCATCGTAAAGGTTACAGCGATGCTGCAATTCGTATGAACCAATGGAAAGCATTAAAAGTTAACCAGCAACCATGGCAGTTATTTAATATCGAAAACGATATTTCTGAAAAACACGATGTAAGTAAATCTAACAAAGCACTGTTAACCGACATGGTTCGCGAAATGGAAAAATGGAGTTGGGATAACCAACAGCCTAAATGGTTTCACGAAACGGCTGAAGGTGCTAACTGGCGATTAGATGCCATGCCACGATTCGATAAAACGTTTAAAACAACTAAGTAAGTTTTATCAAATTCATGGAGGCTTTATGAAAGTAAAAACAATTGTATGGCATGTTTCTTTGTTATGCATGGGCGCAAGCTTACTAGGTTGTCAACAAGCGAGTGCCCTAGCGGGCGCTCAGCTAACACCGGGCAAAACATTATTTACTGAGCAGCACCAAGCAATTAAATTAGAAAACAAAAATCGCCGTAAATGGGATAACGCATTAATAAGCGATTTAGACCAAGACGGTTACCCAGATTTATTACTTACCGACCATGGTTATACCATTCGTTTGTATTGGAACAATAAAGGCGTTTACGACAAAGGGCGCGACCTGATTGTAGGTGATATGCACGGTATTGGCGTAGGCGATTACGACAAAGATGGCAAAATGGATATTTTGCTTTCACGTGGTGGTGGCTCTGGCGATAACGCGCGTAATGCTAAGTTATTTCACTTTAACAAAAGAGAAATCATTGAAGGCGGTGAGTTTTCACCCAAACTGCCAACGTTGCGTGGGCGCACTAGTAAGTTTTTTGATGCCAATAACAACGGTCATTTAGATTTATTACTAATGGGATTCCCGCAGGCTAATAGCGGTAAACAAACCAGTAATTTTATTTATAAAAACGATGGTAGCGGCAATATAACTCACGCAAGTGATTTACCAAAAACTAATCGAGATGGTCAAAAAGTCCTTATTACAGATTTTAATAACGATAAAATTGACGATTTAGTGATTTACGGCGACGGTGCTTTACGTGTTTTAAAAGGCAATGGCGACTTTACCTTTAGTGACGTAACCGCCAATGTTTTACCTAATAAAATAATGGATGCGACGGGTGTTAGCGAAATCGATTTTGATAATGATGGTGACTTTGATTTATATATAAGTCGTGCTAACCCATTACAAGCAGGCGATACGTTTTTTGATGCTAAAAGCCACACATTTGGTTTTTACACCAAGCGTGGACCATTTAAATATGATGACTTACTTATTGGCGATACGCTTAATTTAGTTAACTACCAGTCACCTTATCCAAACCAAGATGTATTTGTAGGCGAAGGCACTTATAAATATAAATTTGAAGGTGAAAGGCACAGTGGTCAAAACGTCAATATTGTTAGCAGTAATGGCCTAGGCTGGGCCGATACCCAACCTAATAAAGGTTTGTATGTTGGTTATATAGGCAATGATAAATGGCGTATGGCGGGTAATACTTTTTCACCTACAACGGGTGTTGTAACCGGTATTAAACATTATACGGTAAATAAAAAACCAGTGGCACCATCGGATTTACTACTTAAAAATGAAAGTGGAAAATTTGTAGATGTGAGTGCTAAAGCTGGCATTAAAACAAATTTAAATACGACCGGCATAAGTGTGGGAGATTTTAACAACAACGGCTACCAAGATTTGTTTGTTGTTAAACAAGGCAACTTGGTAACGCCTACATCGCAAATACTGTATTTAAATAATGGCGATAACACATTTAGCCAAGCGACTCATTCAGGATTAATAACAAACACCTTAGGTACCATTGGCTCAGGCGCAAATGTATTTGATTACAACTTAGACGGCCAGGTCGATATTATTATGAATAACGACAGAGGTCAGTGGCACTTATTTAGTAATCAAGCCAATAACAGTAATCACTATGCATTACTGCGTATAAGTAATTCACTTAAGCATAATGCAAGCCCCATTGGCGCTATAGCGACACTTAAAGGCTGTGGTAAAACCCTTACAAGGCGCGTGTCGCCTGATGCTGCACCTTATACACAATCATTTGATAATGTAGTTCATTTTGGTTTAGGCCAGTGCAACGAAATAGATAACGTAAGTGTGCGTTACAGCAATGGTGAAGTAATCAGTAAATCTAAGGTTGGGACAGATCAAGTAATCAATTTTTAATTACAACGTTTGATTACGACAAAGTTAACTATGAGAGGTAAAAAGCAAGGTTTGGGAACAAGCCTTGCTTTTTTTTCGCAAAAAATTAAGAGTAAAAGAGAGCAATAATGAATAAAAATAACATCACTCATCTTAAAAATAAATTAGCGGGTTTGGTATGCTTATTTACTGTGTTTGGTTGCAGTACCCACACGGCTCAAAGCAATAATAAAAGCATAAATAAAGGGGGAGTAAGTGCATCTTTAGCGCCTGTTAAAACGTCTAATACACTGCTTGAGAGTGCGAGTTTATTTGCATCACTCCCTGACTATTGCCCAACCCCAGACGCTTTTGCTGTCTCTCCTTCAGGAGAGCTTACTTTATCGTGTGTTAACTATGCCAATAAAGGGCTACAAGCGGGTGTGCTGGTTAATATTAATAATGACAAAACGTTTACTAAAATAGCCCAGTTGTCGGGGCCAAATAATAAAGGGAAGGGTCGTCCTATGGGCCTTGCCTATGCCCCCGATGGTGCGTTATTTGTAGCCGATAACCAAGGTGCTGGCAAAGCTCGATTACTTAAACTCACCTTAAAAAATAATAAAGTCATCAATACTCAAATAGTAGCAAAAGGCATGAGTTCGCCAAATGGTGTGCGCTATCAAAATGGCTATATTTATGTAACTCAACTGCGTGTGCCAAGTAAAAATAAGGCCGAGACTCTCAGCGGGATATATCGTTTTAAGGCCACAGATACCAATATATTAGTGACTAACAGTACAGATGATCCGCATTTATTGTTTTTGGCTAAAACAGCTAATAAGCAACGTAAATTTGGACTTGATGGCTTAGTGTTTGATTCACAGGGCAACTTGTTTGTAACCAACCTAGGTGACGACTTAATTTATAAATTAACGTTTGATACAAACAACAACCTGCTTAGCCAAAGTACCTATGCAACACTTCCAAAAGGAAGTGGACCTGATGGCTTAACTATAGACCCTCAAGGTAATTTATATGCTGCAGGTTTTTTAACTAATCAAGTTATAAGAATTGATACAAACCAAAATGTAACCGTTATTGCATCGTACCCCGATAACAATTCAGAAAATGGTGAATTAGACCAACCCGCCGATATTATTTATTATAAAGGCTCTTTGCTTATGTCGAATTTTGACTTGCTTACAGGCCCAGGCATTACCAATACTGGGCATGGCAAACCTTATACGGTAAGTGAAATTAAGTTACATAATAACAGACATTGCTCAGACCTCTAGGTCACTTTTTGGATTTTATATAAATGCAACGCATGCCCACCAATGAGCCTTATTATTTTTTCCCTTAACTCATCAAAACC
>NZ_JADYXE010000061.1:0-23724 GCF_015864465.1 Pseudoalteromonas sp. SWN29 | reverse complement strand
TTAAACCCTGAACAAGAAATCGTCAAAGCGGAGAGTGCATAACGTAGTGATCGCGACAACTAGTTTGACAAACACCGGTTTTGTCTTTTCGTACGTAGTAAGTATTTTTATTCATACCTATCCTTGGTTATGTAATGTAATTTTAAGCTACTAAAATTGTACCTATTATTCAATCTCTATATTTCAGTTTAGAGTTTAAGTTTGCTTTATTAACAACTTAATATAACGCAGTAAGAACTGCGCTATATTTATCGGATGTAGTTACTCTACCAGTTCACTTACAATAACAGGGTTGTTATGTAGTGTTTTATGCACAGGGCATTTGTCGGCTATTTCGAGTAAACGCTGGCGCTGCTCTTGTGTTAAATCACCGACTAGAGTGATTTTACGGGTAATGGCTTCAAGGTTACCGGTTTGCTCACAATCGTCGCAATCTTTGTTGTAATCGCGAGTGTGATCAAGCTCTACTTTAACATGCTCTAGCGCTAAATTTTTACGTGTAGCATACATACGTAGTGTCATTGCTGTACAAGCACCAAGCCCCGCTAATAAGTGATGATACGGATCGGGGCCTAAGTTTTTACCGCCTACCTTTATTGGCTCATCTGCAAGCCAAGTATGATCTTTAGTGCTCACGTGCTGAGTAAATACATGGTCTTTTTCTTCAACAAGTACATTGCCACCCGTTAAGCTTGCTGTGTATTTTGTTTTGTCATACTTGACGTAGCGATTAGCCCACGTTGCAATAATTTCTGCAGCGTAGTCGGCATCGTTTTTATTAGTAAGTAAGTGATCGGCGTTATCTAGGCTAATAAAACTTTTAGGATGCTTGGCTGATGCGTAAATTTTTTCGGCTTCGCTAATATTTACCGTTGCATCAATAGGGGAGTGCATGACTAACAATGCGCGCTTAAGTTTACTAATGTGGCTTTTATCGTACTTGGCTATATCGTCTATAAATTGTTTTTTAATGGTAAATTCGCGGCCAGCTAGGCTTACTTTTGCTTCGCCGGCTGCGTTAATTTCATCTAGGTGTGCTTCAAAGTTATGCGCTACGTGCTGCGCATCTGACGGTGCACCAATGGTTGTAATAGCCGATACTTCAGGAATGTGCTCAGCAGCAGCAAGTACCGCAGCGCCGCCTAAACTGTGGCCAATAAGTAATTGCGGCGCTGCAAAATGCTCACGCAGATGATCAGCCGCTGAAACTAAGTCTTGAATGTTTGATGAAAAGTTACTGTTAGCAAAGTCGCCATCGCTATTACCTAAACCCGTAAAATCAAAACGCAGTACGGCTATGCCTTGTTGCGTAAGTGCACGGCTTATACGTGTGGCTGCTGCTATGTCTTTTCCGCAGGTGAAGCAGTGTGCAAATAGCGCATAAAACTTTATATCGCCGGCGGGGCGTTCGAGTTGTCCGGCAAGTTCTAAATCGCCGCTTTTAAAAGATACTTTTTGTCGCATGGGGAGCCTTATTTACACAAATAAAATACATTAGGGCGTGTTGACCGTTGTGGATTGAAATTTGTTCAATCTAGGGGCGATTAAATCGCGGCGCGAGGTTTGTAACCTAGTGGGCTAAGTAAAAACCGAGCAACAAAGAGTTAATCGTCCCTAGAAAGAACCCAAAGGGTAGCGCATGTTTGGCATTTATGCTGCGTTATCGCCTATTTATGGGGAACAACCACACATCATAGGCTCTGCCTTGCTTAAACACCAAACAGTCTGCTGCAAATTCACCCACCAAAGGTCAGCACGCCCTAGTAGACCAGATATAAGTACTAAACCTTGCAAATTCAACGTTTTTTTATAAGTTGATCTTGATCAAGCCTAGTGGTGGAAACGTTACGCTGCGGACATATGTCCTTATTTTTTTGAGGTCATTTGTCTATCCTCGCACAGTGCTATAATGAAGGCTTTTCTACTTTATCTTGGCAATTTGCTACTATTAAAGCAGTCCACTTCACACAACCTATTCACTGGAACGTACAATGCAATTACCTACTGTTGATTATAAAGCTCCCGATGCGGCTGCACACTTTGTTGAATCATTAAGAAATACTGGATTTGGCGTTTTAAAAAACCACCCAATTCCACAGTCTTTAGTTGAGTCTATTTACAAAAATTGGCAAGACTTTTTTAACTCAGAGCAAAAGCACGACTTTTTATTCTCTAAAGAAACTCAAGACGGTTATTTTCCGCCTTCAGTATCTGAAGTAGCGAAAGGCTTTACAATAAAAGACATTAAAGAGTACTTTCATGTGTACCCTAAAGGCCGTGTTCCTGCAGAGCTCGAATCTGATGTACGTGAATACTACCGTTTAGCGAGTGAATTTGCTGGTACTTTATTAAGCTGGGTTCAGGCTGAAGCGCCAGCTGATGTTCGCGCTAAATTTTCGATTGATTTAAAAGATATGATTGCCGGTTCTGAGCAAACATTGTTACGTATCCTACATTACCCACCAATGACGGGTGATGAAGAGCCAGGTGCTATTCGCGCTGCTGCTCACGGTGATATTAATTTATTAACGGTATTACCAGCTTCTAATGAGCCTGGTTTACAAGTTCAAAAAACAGATGGCGGTTGGTTAGACGTGCCATGTGATTTTGGCAGCTTAATTATTAATATTGGCGACATGCTACAAGAAGCGTCGGGCGGGTATTTCCCATCGACAATTCATCGCGTGATTAACCCAACGGGTAAAGCATCTACTAAATCGCGTATATCACTACCGTTATTTTTACACCCGCATCCAGATGTTGTGCTTTCAGAGCGCTACACGGCAGATAGCTACTTGCAAGAACGCCTGCGTGAGTTAGGTGTTAAGTAACTCTTATACTTAGAGTAATTAAGTATAAACAAAAAACGGCTTATGGCCGTTTTTTGCATTTTTAAGCAACTTGATCACCGGTTTTATTTTATTAATACCAATCTGCTTATATATGGGGTCTATTTTACGTTAAGAAAATTACGCTATAACTAGGCAAAAATTTTTGTATCTAGTTGTTCTAAATGAAAAATTTTTAACGACGTTATAGTGAAATTTAATTCGTTAAATTGATCAAAGATTTATGCAGATTGGTATAAGCTATGCTCAATTGCCTGCAACGCAAATAATGGCATGCATTCTTAGCTACTACAGGTATAATGCGCGCAACTGGCTAATGTAGCCTAATTTAAAAGAGAGTTTATATGAGTTTTGAAGGTTTAGGTTTATCACAGTCTTTGGTTAATGCGGTTTTAGAAAAGGGCTATGAAACGCCAACGCCGATTCAGGCTCAAGCAATTCCTGCAATTATTGAACGCCGTGATGTTATGGCAGCAGCGCAAACAGGTACAGGTAAAACAGCGGGTTTTACATTACCACTTATTGAGCGTTTGTCGTCGGGCCCTAAAGCTAAAAGTAACCACGTACGTGCACTTATTTTAACGCCTACGCGTGAGCTTGCTTTGCAAGTAAGCGAAAACGTTGAAGAGTACGCTAAGCATTCGGATGTGAGCTCATTTGTAGTTTACGGTGGCGTTAAAATTAACCCACAAATGCAGCGTCTTCGTAAAGGTGTTGATATTTTAGTAGCAACGCCGGGTCGTTTAATCGACTTACATAATCAAAATGCTGTTAAGTTTGATAGCGTTGAAGTACTTGTACTTGATGAAGCTGACCGCATGTTAGACATGGGCTTTATTCACGACATTAAACGCTTAATTGCTAAAATGCCTGCTAAACGTCAAAACTTAATGTTTTCGGCTACATTCTCTGATGAAATTCGTGCATTAGCAAAAGGGTTAATTAATGACCCGGTTGAAATTTCAGTTGCTGCAAAAAACACCACTGCAAAAAGTGTTACTCAATGTGTTTACGCGGTAGATAAAACACGTAAAACAGCATTGCTAAGCCACTTGATTCGCACTAACGACTGGCAACAAGTATTAGTGTTTAGCCGCACAAAGCACGGTGCTAACCGCTTAGTTAAACAACTAGAACGCGATGACATTGTAGGCGCGGCTATCCATGGTAATAAGTCACAAGGCGCACGTGTTAAAGCACTTGATGGCTTTAAAAGTGGTGAAGTACGCGTATTAGTAGCTACCGATATTGTTGCACGTGGTTTAGACATTGTTGAATTACCGCATGTTGTTAACTACGACTTACCAAACGTATACGAAGATTACGTTCACCGTATTGGTCGTACAGGCCGTGCTGGCGCGTCGGGTCATGCGATTTCGTTTGTAACAACAGAAGATGCTGTTGATTTATACGGTATTGAACGCTTTATTGGTGAGCTTATCCCACGTGCTGAAGAAGACGGTTTTGAGCCTATTAACCCAGTAGCAGAGCGCGCATTAGATGCTCGCCCACTGCCGTCTAAAAAGCCTAAGAAAAAGCAGCCTTTTAATAAGCCTAAATCTGATAGCAGCAAGCCTAACAGTAAAAAGCCGAACAATGGCGGAAATGGTACAGGCCCTCGTCGTGGTGGTTCTAAAAAGCCAGCAGCTAAAACAGATGATAACGCGCAAAACCCATGGGCAAAGCGTGAATCTGTTGGCGGTAATGGCCAGCGCCGTCGTCGCACAAATAACGATTAATCATTATTAATGATTGTGTTGGCGTTTAATTAATTTAGTTAAACGCCAATACAAAAAACGCGCTACCTTTTTAATAGAAGTAGCGCGTTTTTTATTATCTGTAATTTGTACTTACTGTATTGCTACCTAATTAAATAGTTAACACCTAAACCTACAAATAAAGTCACACTTACGCTAAGTAGTGTGCCAAGCATAACGTACTCGGTGAGCTTTTTATCTTTACTAGCACTTAAATCGCCAAACCTAAATACCGACTTTGCAGCAAGTAAAAAACCAAGCCCTGCAAATTGGTCAAGCAATATAAAGCTCAGCATAAGTACGCGCTCAAGCATGCCAATGCTTTGCCCTGCAAGCACTAAGCTACCAGTACTTGAAAAGTTACTTGTTAAACGCTCTAACATCATTCTTATAAATACGGCGCTGGGGCTTAATATAATTAAATAACCGCATACCACCCACAGTATTTTGGGATCAGTGAGCATATTATTAATTGCTGCCATAAAGCTACTGTTATCACTTAGCCAAATACTGAGCGCAATAATAACGAGTATGTGCGCTATTTGATCTAGTAAAAAAGGCACCACACCTTTATTAGAATACGATTTAGCTATATCAATAAAATAATGGCTGAACATAATGCCTGCCGTTGCAATTAAAACACTGCTGAGTTGCAGCCAGGCAAAGGTGTATTCCCACACGGTAATGATGAGTGCACTTGTTACACCATGCACGAGAACATGAAAATAAAGCTTACTGGCTTTAAAGTGACGAGTGTTTCGCTCGTTTACCCAACTCATAGGTTGCCAGTAAAAGTCAGCAAGTAAGTGGCCAATAATAAGTGCGACCAGTAAAAGTGAAAACTCCATTATTCACCTCCTTTAATTATATTTTTTATAACGTGTTGTGTGTGTTTAATAAAGCGTTCTATAAGTTGGTAGTGCGCTAAATTTAGTAGTTTGGTTACATTTTCTCGGCTTGTTTTAAGCTCTTTAGCCAGTGCCGCATGGCTGTTGTCTGGCGAGGTTAAATAAACATACAGGGCATTTGCTTGTTTTTGTGTGATTTTAGTGAGCAATACGTCGGCAAAGGCTAAATTAAGATTTAAGCTTTCATCAAGCTGCTGCTCATTAATATTAAAAACAAAGCGTTGATTACCTATTTTATCAAGGCCTTGCCCCGAAAGGGTAAAAGCAGAACCGGTTGCTGTTTTTATATCGCTGCGTGGGTTATCTATTTGCCCAAGCGCCAAGCTCTGGCGTAGCTCATAACCCGACGATTTAAGGTGTAAATATACCAATATGGCATTTTTAAAAAGATGCTCAGGATTATTAACCTGTAACTGAAAGGCATCGCCTCGGTATATATTCCAAAGGGTTTGCTCACCCGAAATGTTTCGCAAACTTTGCTCTAGTTGATAAAGCATGGCATCGTATTGCTGCTTAGGGATTGTTTGCGATTTAATAATATCGCCGCTGATCACACCAATCATAAAAATCTCAAAATGGTTACTTTTTAACATGTAACCAATATTGGTTACATAAGGTCAAGTAACTAATTTAGGTTACTTAAATATAAATTGCAAGGTACACTTATTTTATAACGTTACTTTAATTGCTATTAATCCTCACTAGGACACTAAATGACTTTACAAAACGAGCAGCAGAGCACTAAACCACGGGTCGGTATTTTTGTTGATGTGCAAAACATTTATTACACATGTCGCGAGAGTTACGGAAAAAACTTTGACTACAATGCGTTTTGGCGGGTAATGCAGGCGCAATACAATATTGAATGTGCTTTTGCGTATGCTATTTATCGAGGGGATGAAAAGCAAAACCAGTTTCAAAATATTTTGCGTGCGATTGGTTTTGACGTAAAGCTAAAGCCATTTATTCAACGCCGTGACGGTAGTGCCAAAGGTGATTGGGATGTAGGCATAACAATAGACATGTTAGAACAGGGTAAAAATCTCGATAAGGTTATTTTGCTCTCTGGCGATGGTGACTTTGCTTTATTACTTGGGCATTTAAAAAATCAGTATAACGTACCGTGCGATGTTTACGGTGCTGACAGGTTAACTGCAGAGGTATTAAAAAAAAGCGCTGAGCAATTTCATTTAATTGATAATACCTTGCTCCTTTAACAGCAAAAAATAGTTAAAAAAGTGCAAGCTAAGTGCCTGCAACATGAGAGATTTTAATACAAAGCCGTTATAGATTAATAAAGCCTTATATAGGCTTTTTTTATTGCTGTAATCAATTGGGTTTGCTAAATGATTATGGTAATTTTAAAGCATAACGAGTTACCAAGGACTTACATGCTTCATTACAGCAACATGCCACTAGACAGAGGCTCAAATTTTCGTAAAGACCCATCGTGGCTTAAAGCGCAAATGTCGGCGCAAAGTAAATGGGTTTTAGTTAATAACAATCAAACCCTATTTATTAAAGATACCCCTAAAGTAAGCTATTTAACGTATCAACAAGTGGAACATTTAGATTTATCGAGTGCTATTTTTGTTGGCTTAAACAATGCTAAACATGGTGTGTTTGCATTGGATGTATCGGATCTGGATGAAAACATACTTACGCCTTTAATAGAGGGCGCGCAATTTTTTGATATTCGCCAATATGGGCCTCAAGTAACCATTAAATATGCCTCAATAGCCGCACTTGCAAGAGGTTTATGTTATTGGCATGCAACGCATCGTTTTTGTGGGCGCTGCGGTAGTAAAAACCGTTCAGTGGAAGCAGGGCACTCTAGAGTGTGTGAAAACGAAAACTGTAAGCATCCTACATTCCCGCGCACCGATCCTGCGGTAATTATGGTGGTTACTAAGGTATTTGCTGACGGAGTAGAGCGATGCTTGTTAGGTCGCCAAGCTGCGTGGCCTACTGGTATGTATTCGTCGCTTGCTGGGTTTGTTGACCCAGGTGAAACACTTGAGCAAGCGGTTGCGCGTGAAGTTAAAGAAGAGGCAGGTATAGAGGTTGATAACGTACGTTATGTTGCATCTCAGCCGTGGCCGTTCCCATCGTCCATTATGCTTGGTTTTTTTGCAGAGGCGACATCGGAGCAAATTAACGTAGATAAAGAAGAGCTGGACGATGCAAAATGGTTTAGCCGTGAAGACTTAGCACAATTTGGTAATTGGCACGAAGAAGGTGAGCATTTAAAGCTGCCTAGAACCGATTCTATCTCTCGTTATTTAATTGAGCATTGGCGCACAAACCCTTAAGGATTAACAATGTCGAGTAAAACTAATAAAAACACTCAGCTGGTGTCATCAGGGCGCAAAAAAGCGTACACACATGGCGTAGTTAACCCCGTTGTACAACGTGCCTCTACTATTGTATTTGATACCGTAGCCGATTTAAAAGAAGCGGCTAAAACTCGTGGCGATAAAACGTTATTTTATGGACGCCGTGGAACAACAACTCACTTTGCACTACAAGAAGCGATTACAGAACTTGAAGGCGGCGAAGGCTGTGCATTATACCCATGTGGCGCGGCGGCGATTAGCCAAGTGTTTTTATCGTTTTTAAAAACCGGTGATCATATTTTAATGGTTGATAACGTGTACGAACCAACACGCGATTTTTGCGATAAAATTTTAGCAGGGCTTGGAATTACTACTACGTACTATCCGCCAACCATTGGCGCAGGTATTAAAGACTATATTAAGCCAAATACTAAAGTGTTATTTTTAGAGTCTCCTGGTTCTATTACGATGGAAGTGCAAGATGTGCCTGCTATGGTAAAAGTAGCCAATGAGCATAGTGTAATGACCATGCTTGATAACACCTATGGTAACGGCTTGCACTATCGCCCATTAGAGCACGGTGTTGATATTAGTATTCAAGCTGCAACTAAGTATATTGTTGGCCATTCAGACGTGATGATGGGCGTAGCTGTTGCTAATAAAAAGTACTGGCCAACCTTGCGCGAAAACTCATACTTGCTAGGGCAGTGTACCAGTGCTGATGATGCGTATTTAGCGCTTAGAGGCCTTCGTACAATGGGTGTACGTTTAAACCAACATGAAAAAGCAGCAATAGAAGTGGCTAAATGGCTTGATCAACATGAGCTTGTTGACCATATTCGCCACCCTGCATTTGAAACCTGCCCAGGGCATGAGTTTTTTAAACGCGACTTTGATGGCAGTAATGGCTTGTTTTCATTTGTAATGAAAACCGGTAATCAAACAGCGATTGATGCATTTTTAGATAGCCTTGAGCATATTAAAATGGGCTTTTCGTGGGGCGGTTTTGAAAGCTTAGTAACCGCTAATTTAACCATGAAAGGGCTGCGCTCAAATACAGGCTGGGATTTAGGGCCGGTTATTCGCCTGCACATTGGCCTTGAAGATGTAGAAGATTTAATTAGCGATTTAAGCCAAGCACTTGAGGTTTATAAGCAGCATTTATAATTTATATTGCAATTTATGCTGTTACATTTAAATGTATTGTTACAAAGCTCACCATTGGTGAGCTTTTTTTTGCTGGTAATTCAAGGTGTTTACACTTAGTGTGGATAAATATACTGAAAATAAAAAGTCATTAAGGATAGTCAATGGCAACACCATTACCGATAAACGTAGGGCGATTAACGCAAATAGCGGGATTTGAGCTTGTACGTATGTTTTTAACTAAACGAGGACTTATTGCATTAGCTGCCTTTGCATTGGTGTGGCTAATAATACTGCGCTACCCAATAGGGCAAGCAGTAGGCATTGTAAGTGCGCCCGATTTTGAACAAATAGCCCGCGATATATCAGGCTCCATTGGTTTAAGTAAGTTACTTGATTGGCCTGAGGCCGAATTTACCATGTACTGGTTAATAGCCCTGTATAGCTTTCCTGTTTTTGGTTTGTTTATTTGTAGCGACCAAACGGTAGGCGATAGAGAGCGTGGCACACTTCGGTTTTTATCACTGCGCTCCACTCGCTTTGAAATACTGTTTGGTCGTTTTTTAGGGCAATTAGCGGTATTAGCCTGCTTAGTGGGCATTACTCTTGTGGCTACGCTTGCTGTACTAGGATTTAGAGATCCTAGTTTACTTGCTGGTGGTTTTGGCCGTGCGCTTTCTATATTTTTAATATTAGTGATTACTCTGTGCCCATTTGTAGCACTGATGACGCTAATAAATACCTTTGCTCGCTCATCGCGTTTATCTATTGTGTTGGCTATTTTATATTTTGCAGCAGGCGGTATTGTTGTAGGTATATTACAGTGGCAAATACCTGCATTAGGTCTGCTTGATTATCTATTTCCGGGTGTACAAATAGAGCTATTAGCGGGGCAAAATTTACCATTGTTAAGCGCGGTGGCTATTCCTCTTATTCAAACAACTATTTTATTGGCTATTGCGCAACGTATTTTTGCAAGGAGCTCACTATGAGACCATTAATTACAGCTAGCGGTTTGAGTAAATCGTATGGTGCAAAACTTGCGCTTAATAATGTGGACTTTGAAATTAATAAAGGCGCTCCTGTGGCGCTTGTTGGGCCAAATGGTGCGGGTAAAACCACCTTATTTAGTTTGTTGTGCGGCTATATAGCGCCAAGTAAAGGCAGCCTTGAAATATTAGGGCATGAGCCAGGGAGCGCTGCTTTATTTAATAAAGTAAGTGCATTACCGCAAGATGCGCAGCTTGACCCTCGTTTTAATATAGATAAGCAACTCGCCTTTTATGCAAAGCTACAAGGTATGGGAGCAAAGCAAAGCCAAACTGAGGCGCTACGTGTACTTGATTTAGTTGGCCTAAAAGAAATTGCAAAGCAGCGCGCAGGGGACTTATCCCATGGTATGCGTAAACGCGTAACAATAGCGCAAGCACTTATCGGCTCACCACAAATTGTAATGCTTGATGAAGCAACCGCAGGACTAGATCCGATTCATGCCAGAGAAGTACGCGAGCTAGTATCTGAATTAAGTGAGCAGGCTACATTTATTTTAAGCTCTCACGATTTAACTGAGCTTGAGCGACTATGCTCACAGGTACTTCATTTAGATAAAGGGGTACTAAGCGAGCATCAAACAAAAACAAATAATACCGATAAGCACTTTTATACATTAATGCTAAGCGAAGCTTATCAAAATGTTGAGCAACAACTGCAAGCAATTGCAGGTGTGAGCCGCGTGTATATGAGCCAACATAAAGAGTATGTTGTTGAGTATCAGCCAGCAGGTGAGCCGCTCGATATTGCACTGCTGAGCTTTTGTCATCAACAACACTGGCAGTACAGGCAGTTAGTTAATGGACATACGTTAGAGAATCAAATATTTAAACAGGAGAAAGTATAATGGGTTTACTTAGCGGACTTATGGGTAATGCAAGCGAAGTTGACGATTCTGATTTAGAAAAAATACTCGCCAATACATTAATTGACGGCGAGCAAGTAGAAAAAGCATATAAAGTAGTACGTGATATGTTTATTTTTACTAATAAGCGCTTAATCTTAATTGATAAGCAAGGTATGACCGGCTCTAAAATGGAAATGGTGAGTATTGCTTACTCTAAAATTACCAAGTTCAGTAAAGAAAGTGCAGGCCATTTTGACCTAGATGCCGAGCTTAAAATATGGGTTGGCTCAGATCCAACACCCATTAGTAAAGAGTTTAAGTCTGGCGATAATATTAACGACGTTTACCGTATTATTAGCCAACACGCACTTTAAGCTGCGGTACATGTTTTAAGTAGTTGTTGACTAAATGTTGCAACTACTTTAATTTTACAGTTTACAACACTTCCTTACAATTAACTTAATAAATACAACTGGTTAGTTAAGTTTTCATTCAGTTTCCTAACGTTAGCATGTGCCTCGACTTTAGCAATACAGCTAGAGCATAAAAAGCAATGTACATAGGGAAGTCTAACAATGAAAAAATTAGCAGTTATTATTTCGAGCATTTTATTATCTAGCACTGCGGCTGCTGCAGACAGCTATAACTCAATTAGCAACCTTAGCTATAAAAATAGAGATAACAACGACACCGTTGCTGTAGATTCTATTTACTACTTATCACCTAAAAAAACTTTAGGTCCGTACGATCAGTTTGAATACATCAATAAACAAACTAACGTATATGGCGGCTACGCTGATGACGACTTTGGTGATGTTACAAAAGTTGGCGGTGAATACTTTATTAATGAGTTTGTTGTAGGCGCATCTTACGAGAATACAGACCCAGATTCAGGTTCTAACGGTGAGCTTTATAAACTGACGGGTGGTTACTTTTTCAACCCTGATTTACTTGCAAAAGTAACACTAGTTGAAAACAAAGACGGTGATGATTACGCATTATTTGATTTAGCTTACAACCACATGCTTAACAGCACTGATTACGTAGGTGTTACACTTACATCAGACGATGACTTTGATTACCGCGCAGTTGCAGCTAAATACTTCATTGATCTACAGCAAGGTAACTACTTAACGTTTGAAGGTAAGTACGAAAGTATTGATGATGCCCAAAACCAATGGGTAGCAGAAACTAACTACTACTTCTCAAAGGCAACATCTGTATTTGCTAACTACAACAAGCAAGACACTTACAGCTTTGGTGCTCAACACTTCATTAATAAAAATATTGGTGTAAAAGTGGGTTACGAAAACAATGCTGATGATTCTGATAATGATGCGTACTTTGCTAACATGCGTTTTCAGTTTTAATTAAGTCCCGTACTTAGTTAATACAAAAGTAATATTAAAAAGCCCGCTTAGTTAGCGGGCTTTGTTGTTTTTATACAAGTGTATTACTTTATTACCAGCCGCAGTTACGGCCTTCGTTTTGCTCATCTAGATATGTTTGTAATGGTGCAAAGTAATCGAGCATTGCTGTTGCATCCATTTGCGGCTTACCTGTTACAGTTTCAAGCGCTTCTTGCCAAGGACGAGATGAACCCATTTCAAGCATAGCGTTTAGCTTATCCCCTGCTTCTTTTGAATTATAAATAGAGCAGCGATGAATGGCTTTATCGTTACCGGCAATTTCACATAAGCTACGATGAAACTCAAACTGTAAAATATGCGCTAAAAAGTAACGTGTATAAGGTGTATTACCCGGAACGTGGTACTTAGCACCCGGATCAAAGTCGGCTTCGCTACGTACGATAGGCGCTTGAACACCTTGGTATTTTTCACGTAGTTCCCACCATGCTTTATTGTAATTTTCTGGTGCTACTTCACCTGAAAATACCTGCCAGCGCCACTGATCAACCATTAAGCTAAATGGTACAAAAGCGACTTTATCAAGTGCCATTTTCATTAACAAACCGATATCTTTAGATTCGTCAGGTACTTGTTCAAGTAAGCCGATTTCTTTTAAGTAACCTGGCGTAACCGAAAGTGCAATAGTGTCGCCAATGGCTTCATGAAAACCATCGTTCGCACTTTCTTGATAAAATAAAGGCTGCTTGTTGTATGCACGTTGATAAAAGTTATGACCTAGCTCGTGGTGAATAACTGAAAACTCTTCGCCTGTACGCTGAATACACATTTTAATGCGTAAATCGTCTTTGCTATCGATATTCCATGCTGATGCATGACACTGCACATCTCTGTCTTTTGGTTTAACAAACAATGAACGCTCGTAAAATGTCTCTGGTAGTGCGTCAAAACCCATTGAGGTAAAAAAGTTTTCAGCCCCTTTTACCATTTTAAGTTCGTCGTAATTATTTTGAGCTAATAACTCGGTTACGTCGTAACCCGGATCAGCGTTTTCTGGTGCAACTACATCGTAAATATTACCCCATGCTTGTGCCCACATATTTCCTAGTAAGTGCGCTGGAATAGGTTGATCTTGTGGTACTTTGTCGTTGCCGTACTTTTCACCTAACTTTGCGCGAACATGGCAGTGTAGCGAGTTATACAGTGGTTTAACTTGGCCCCAAATGCGGTCAAGCTCGGTGGTAAAATCGTCTGCAGGCATATCGTATTTACTGCGCCACATAGCGCCCGTATCGGCATAACCAAGCTCCTTTGCACCTTCGTTGGTCAGTACTACTTGTTGCTCGTAAAGTGAGCGCATTGGTTTTGATATTTGACGCCAGCCTTGCCATAAATCAAGTAGCTCGTTGTAATCTCGGCTGGTGGCCATTTTTGAGGTCATGTCGCCAAGGCTTAAACAGCTGCCGTCTTCTTTACAGTATTTACCTTTACCGTATAGCCCGCCAAGCTCTGCGACAATTTGTGAAAGTTGCGCTGTTTTATCAGCGTCTTGTGGGGCAGGAAGTGTAAGTGCTAGTTTTAGTTTATCAAGCTTACGGCGAGCATCGTAATCAAGCTCTAGTTCGTCATATTTTGCGGCTTCATTGGCTAAACGCACGACTGTTTCGGTCATTTTACGGTTAACTTCAGCTGATAGAGCCGATGTATCGTGAGTAATAAAGTTTGCGTAAATCCACTCTGCACGGCTCGATTCTAAATAAAGTGCACTTAGTTCTTTTTCTGTGTTTGTTATAAATGTATTTGCATCTTTAGCTGTTACATCTTTTTTAGTGTGTGCTGAATCGGTAGTGTCTATCGTTACTTGCGCATCGCAGGCTGTTAAAGCAAGGGTACTTGCTACCATTAAGGCGCTCATACTCAGTTTTAATCGAAAGGGAGTCATACTATTCCTTTAATTTATTGTTATTAAAACGTTGATAATAGCAGTGATGTTTAAAACAATAAAATGAATGCGTTAAGGCTCACGACTCGTCGTGCAATGATTGTATTTAAATTAAGATGGGTCATAATTAAGTTACTATTTTCATTCAATGTGTAAGGAATGTGCGTATGTTAATATTTATAATATTACTGGTCGTGGTGGTGGTTATTTTTGCGGTTAAAGATATTCGCCTAAACTTGATTAGTCGTCCTACGTTTAAAATGTTTAAAAAGGTGCTTCCGCCATTATCGCAAACAGAGCGCGAGGCAATGGAAGCAGGTGATGTTTGGTGGGATGGTGAGTTATTTAGTGGTAACCCAGACTGGCAAAAACTGCACCGTTTTCCTAAACCAGAGCTTAGCGATAAAGAAAACGCATTTATGGCTAACCAAGTAGAAACCTTGCTGGCTATGCTTGATGATTATCAAATTGTACAAAAAGACAAAGACTTACCAAAAGAAGTGTGGGATTACCTAAAAACGGAAGGTTTTTTTGCGCTGATCATTCCAGAAAAATTTGGCGGGCGAGAGTTCTCCGCAATTGCTAATTCAACAATAGTGTCAAAAATTTCGACTAAGAGCTTAACTGCCGCAGTCACTGTTATGGTGCCTAATAGCTTAGGTCCGGGCGAGTTACTTCTTCACTATGGTACTAAAGAGCAGCAAGATCGTTGGCTGCCAAGTTTAGCAAATGGTACAGATGTTCCTTGTTTTGCATTAACGGGCCCAGAGGCGGGCTCTGATGCTGGCAGCATTCCAGATTCAGGCGTGGTGTGTATGGGGGATCACAATGGCGAGCAGGTGATGGGCCTGCGCTTAAATTGGTCAAAGCGCTACATTACGCTTGCACCTGTGGCTACTGTATTAGGTTTAGCATTTAAGATGTACGACCCTGATGCTTTATTAGGTGATAAAAAAGAGTTGGGTATAACGTGTGCGCTTATACCAACCGATCACCCTGGTGTTGAAACAGGTGAACGTCATTATCCGCTTAATATGGCCTTTATGAATGGTACCACTTACGGTAAAGATGTATTTATTCCACTGGACTGGATTATTGGTGGGCAAGAGTGCGCAGGCCGTGGTTGGAGAATGCTTGTAGAGTGTTTAAGTGCAGGGCGAGGTATATCACTACCAGCATTGAGTGCAGCAACTGGGCATTTAGCGTCTAAAATGACATCGGCATACGCCATGGTACGCCAGCAGTTTGGTGTATCAATTGGGCAATTTGAAGGTGTGCAAGAGGCACTTGCGCGTATTGGTGGTTTAACTTACACACTTGAGTCGTGTCGATTAATGACCGCAGGTGCAATCGATTTAAAATTAAGCCCGTCTGTTGTAACAGCGATTGCTAAATACCATATGACAGAAATGGGTCGTACAGTAATGAACGATGCTATGGACATTCATTCAGGTAAAGGAATTCAAGTAGGGCCTAATAACTATTTAGCGCATGGCTATATGGGTATTCCGGTATCAATTACGGTTGAAGGCGCAAATATTTTAACGCGTAATTTAATGATATTTGGCCAAGGTGCAACACGCTGTCATCCATTTGTTTTAAAAGAAATGGAAGCCGCTGCAATGGAAGATGACGACGCAGCACTTGAACAGTTTGATGGCTTATTAATGAACCACATACTATTTGCTGCAAGTAATGCAGGTATGGCATTTGTGCATGGTTTAACACGTAGTTGCTTTGCTAAAGCCCCTGTAGGTGGTGAAACTGCTGTTTATTATAAACAACTAAGCAGAATGAGCCGAGGGTTAGCTATTTGTACAGACGTTGCAATGTTAATGCTAGGCGGTGAACTTAAACGCAAAGAAATGATATCGGCACGTTTGGGTGATGTACTCAGTCATTTATATTTAGCATCAACCGTTTTAAAACGTTATGAAGACGAAGGGCGCCAACAAGCAGATTTACCATTTGTTAAGTACGCCATAGAAAACTCATTATTTGAAATTGGCCAAGCGTTTGATGGTTTTTTCAAAAACTTTTCAAATCCTGTTGTTAACTTTGTACTTAAACGCATTGTGTTTCCACTTGGTAATCATTACCACAGACCAAGTGATGAAATAGCGCAAAGCATTTGTGAACGTATGACTCAGCCAGGTGTATTTAGAAACCGCTTAACACACTTATGTTATGTAGATGAAAATGCAGGCACTGGAGTAATGGAAAATGCATTTTTAGCAATGCACGACATGCAAGCCCAGTTTAAAGATTTAAAACAATGGCAGCGCAAAGGCAAAGTGCCTGCAACGCTCGATATTGAAGGCGCGATAAATTATGCGCTTGAAAATAAGTTGTTAGAGCAAACGGATGCTGATGCAATGCATCATGCTAACAAGCTACGTAAGAAAGCCATTGCAGTTGATAACTTTCAACCTGGTGAGCTTTAGTTAGTTAATGTTAGCCACTGCTAACATTAAAAAGGCCTTACATATGTAAGGCCTTTTTACGTTAAATTTATTTAACTTATCGAGCGTAAGGGTCTGCAATTATTTTATCTATGTACCATTTGCCCTTTTTACGAAGCATTTTAACACTACGAAAATCATCAATTTTATCGCCATTTAAATAACCGGTAAAAATAAGGTTTATTTTAGTCTTATCACCGTATTGCTCACGAACGCTCATATTAGTCATATCAACTTCAATGGTTACTTCATCGTACTGCATATTTACTAAGTTGCGCGAAAATTGTTTGGCCGTCCCGTATGACTTCATTATGCGGGTAAGATTTGGTGTTGCCATAGTACTGGCTTTTTGAAGGTCTTGCTGGTTATAAAGTGCATCAAAGTAAGCGGTGGCTGTATCTCCTGGGTTATCGCCAAGTGTTTTTAGGTCATCTCCACAGCCTGCTAAAAACAGTAAAATGACAAAACTTAGTAAACTCGTAATTTTTTTCATGTTAATTATTATTAATTAATTTTTTAAAGTGTGTGGTTTATCAATGAAGATGTAAAGGTGTGGCGGGTAATAAATAGATAATTGAAGAATAAATAATAAAAAAGGATGCCTAAAGCATCCTTTTAAAACGCAATAAAATTAATTATTGCACTAGTTCTTGCTCACTAAACTCTTCATCAAACATTGGGCTTGATAAGTAACGCTCAGTGGCACTAGGTAGGATAACAACAATGTTTTTATCAGCATTTTCAGGCTTTTCAGCAATTCGCTTAGCGGCAACAACCGCTGCACCAGATGAAATACCGACTAAAATACCTTCTTTTTTCATTAACTGATGCGACATTGCAATTGCATCTTCATTAGATACAAGCTCTGCTGCATCAATCAAGTCCATATCTAGGTTACCAGGAATGAAGCCTGCACCAATACCTTGAATTTTATGAGGACCTGGTTTAATTTCTTCACCCGCAAGCGTTTGGCTAATAACGGGAGAGTTAGTTGGCTCTACAGCGATAGACTTAACGTTTAAATCTTTTTCTGTTTTAAGGTAACGACTAACACCTGTAATAGTACCACCAGTGCCAACACCCGCCACAAAAAAGTCTACTTTGCCGTCAAGCGCATCGTAAATTTCTGGGCCTGTTGTTTCAAAGTGAATTTTAGGGTTGGCAGGATTTTCAAATTGTTGTAATAAAATATACTTATCAGGTGCGGTTGCTTGAATTTCTTTTGCTTTTTCAATTGCACCATTCATACCTTTAGCACCGTCGGTAAGTACTAGGTTTGCACCTAGTGCTTTTAATAGCTTGCGACGTTCTAGGCTCATAGTGTTAGGCATAGTAAGTGTTAACTTGTAACCACGTGCAGCTGCAACAAAAGCAAGTGCAATACCGGTGTTACCTGATGTTGGCTCAATAAGTTCTTTACCTTCAACAAGCTGACCTGATTTTTCAGCTTCCCAAATCATTGATGCACCAATACGGCATTTGATACTAAAGCTTGGATTACGAGATTCAACTTTAGCGTATACATTCCCACCCGTAACACGGTTAAGTTTTACTAGCGGCGTATTACCAATAGTTAGTGAGTTATCTTCAAAAATAGTAGACATAATGTTCCTTTGGATACAATCTGATCAACGTGCTAATAGCCTTTGCTACTAACTATATACACACTTTACTGTGAGTTTAAAAAAACTAAAGTAAAGTTTGGCTATAACATATATCTATTGGGCTTATAACCTGGTGAAATAAAAATCAATTATTTACGGTGCTTTAGTTATTAAAGGTGCGGGCTAAATTCAAAATTTAAAGAGTAAGAATTCAGCTAAATTAAAAAATACGCAAAAGAGAGGTTAAATTGAACCGCATTTGTGTGTTATTTGTGCATATGAATATAACTTGAATAGTTTTATCACACAATGTGCCTAAAACATGATAAAAACACGTATCTAAATTCAATTAAGCAATCAAAATGAAGTTAATCTTAAAATTAATTGCCGGTATTGTGGCCGGTATTTTGGTCGGACTCTACGTACCTATCACTGGTGTTGAACTTTTATTCACAGTAAAAGAGCTAATTGGTCAAATTATCTCCTTTACCATTCCTCTTATTATTTTATTTTTTATTGCATCGGGTATTGCTGGCCTTCCAAAAGGGTCTGGGCATTTACTTGGCAAAACAGTTGGCTTTGCTTACAGCTCTACCATTATTGCCGGTACGCTTGCATTTTTATTAGTGAGTGCCGTGATTCCATTTTTAAGCGGTGGTATTACGTTTGAAGCTGAAGTAGCAACCGAGATTGGTAGTTTTATTGATTTAGAAATCCCGCCACTTATGGGCGTTATGACTGCACTTGTTACTGCTTTTGTATTTGGCATAGGCATGAGCCAGCTAGAGCTTGATACGCTTAAAAAGGTGTCAGATCAGGGTCGTGATGTAGTTGATGGTTTACTTTCGAAAGTAATTATTCCAGCTTTACCATTTTACATTGCTGGCGTATTTGCTGAAATGACGGTAGCGGGCACTGTGGTTGATACATTGCAAACATTTGGTGTAGTTTTAATTGCAGCGCTTGTTATGCATTGGTTATGGCTAAGCGTTTTATATATAGCGACAGGTATATTACTAAAGCGTAATCCAATCGAATTAGTTAAAAATATGCTACCAGCGTACTTTACCGCTTTGGGCACAATGTCTAGCGCTGCAACAATTCCAGTATCGCTACAATCAAGTAAGTCGAATGGCGTAAAAGAGGACGTAGCTAACTTTACTGTACCACTTTGCGCGACTATTCATTTATCGGGCTCTACAATTACAATTGTAACCTGTGCTATGGCTGTTATGTTTTTATCGCCGAGCATGGTAGTGCCTTCATTAGTAGGTATGTTGCCGTTTATTATGATGTTAGGTGTAGTAATGATTGCAGCACCTGGTGCGCCAGGTGGCGCGGTTATGTCGGCACTTGGGCTATTAACAAGCATGCTTGGGTTTAACGAAGGCGCGGTTGCATTAATGATTGCACTTTATTTAGCACAAGATAGCTTTGGTACTGCGTGTAATGTAACAGGTGATGGTATCATTGCATTATGGGTTGACCGATTTAGCGAAAAATCGTCATCTTAAATTATTAGAGCGGGGCAATAATATTAGTTATTGTTTCGCTTTATGTATGTTACTGTGGCAAATTAATTTAATTAAATTGCATGTTGTTAGGTAAGTGAGGATGTTCCATTGATTAATGTACTTTTAGTTGATGACCATGAACTTGTACGAACAGGTATCAAGCGTATTCTTGATGACGTACGAGGGTTTAAAGTAGTAGGTGAAGCTAAAGATGGCGAGCAGGCGGTACAATTTTGTCGTCAGCATTCACCTAACATAGTACTTATGGATATGAACATGCCAGGAATGGGCGGATTAGAGGCGACTAAAAAGATTTGTCGTTACTGCCCAGATGTAAAAATTATTGTGCTTACCGTCAATTGCGAAGACCCGTTTCCAAGCAAAGTAATGCAGATTGGTGCACACGGCTTTTTAACTAAAGGTGCGGGCTCTGATGAAATGGTACGCGCTATTCGATGCGTTCATGCGGGGCAGCGTTATATTGCACCAGAAATTGCACAGCAAATAGCACTTGCGCAAGTGACAGGCCGTACAGACGAAAACCCTTTTCAGAGTTTATCTGAACGCGAATTGCAAATTATGCTTATGATCACCAAAGGTGAGAAAGCACAAGATATAGCAGAGCGTTTAAATCTAAGTTCTAAAACAGTAAATAGCTATCGCTACCGTATGTTTGAAAAGTTAAATGTAGGTGGCGATGTTGAGCTTACCCATTTAGCTATTCGTCATAAAATGATTGATATAGATATTTCGTACTAACCTATAATTTATGTCTGAATTTGATCACGTACATTTCCTTAAAACGCTATCAAGCGAGCCCGGCGTATACCGCATGCTTGATAGTGACAGCCAAGTTATTTATGTTGGTAAAGCCAAGCACTTAAAAAAACGTGTAAGTAGTTACTTTAGAAGTAATATTACCGATAGCAAAACACGCGTATTAGTAAATAATATTTGTGATATTGAAGTCACGCTTACCAATACCGAAACCGAAGCATTGTTGCTTGAAAATAACCTAATAAAAAAATACCAGCCTCGCTATAACATATTATTGCGCGACGATAAGTCGTATCCTTATATTTTACTGACTAATCATAAGCATCCTCGTTTAGCGTTTCACCGTGGAAGTCGTAAAATTAAAGGTGAGTACTTTGGGCCTTTCCCAAGTGCTGGTGCGGTATCTGAAAGTTTGCGTTTAATGCAAAAAATCTTTCCTGTTCGCCAATGTGAAGATGCTTATTACCGTGCTAGAAGTCGTCCGTGCCTACAATATCAGCTTAAGCGTTGCTCAGCTCCGTGCGTTAATAAAGTAACGGATGATGACTACAGTGAGCAGGTTGATTATGTTCGTAAATTTTTAACGGGTAAATCTCACGAAGTTATTGCTGATTTAATAAAAAAAATGGAAGCAGCCAGCCTGCAATTAAACTTTGAATTAGCGGCAAAAGTTCGCGACCAAATAATGCTACTTCGTAAAATGCAGGAACAACAGTCTATTTCGGGTAACTTTGCAGAAATGGATGTAGTCGGTTTTGCTCATTTAAACGGATTAAACGGCATTCATTTATTAATGATCCGCGATCATAAGGTACTTGGAAGCAAAACGTACTTCCCTAAAGTCCCTAAAGACTCGAGTGAACAAGAAATATTGACCTCATTTCTAGGTCAGTATTATTTAGCGCCGGGTGCTACAGGGCGAATTGCAAAAGAAATTATACTACCGTTTGAAATAGAAGAGAGCGAAGCATTAGGTGAGGCACTCACACAAGTAAGTGAACGCAAAGTAACATTTAAAGTAGTTACTCGTGGTGAACGCGCTCAATACTTACAATTAGCGAATAAAAATGCTTTAAACAGTATTGCAGTTAAGCAAAGTACTCAAGACTCTATTAATAAACGTTATGCACAGTTAAAAGCAACACTGCGACTTGACGATATAACTCGAATGGAGTGTTTTGATATAAGCCACACCATGGGGGAGAACACCGTCGCAAGTTGTGTTGTATTTGATTCACAAGGGCCAAATACAAAAGAGTACAGGCGTTACAATGTAACAGGCATAACCGGTGGTGATGATTATGCTGCCATGGAATTTGCACTTAACAAACGCTACAACAAGTTAGTAGACGAAGACAAAATTCCAGACGTTATCTTTATTGATGGTGGTAAAGGGCAGTTAGGGCGCGCTGAGCAGTACTTTTCTAATTGGCCGCACACTAAAATGCCTTTATTAGTGGGTGTTGCAAAAGGGACTAGCCGCAAACCCGGTCTTGAAACACTATTGATTGACGGTGGACGCAAAACCATTCCGATGGATTCAGATGCGCCTGCGCTTCATTTGATTCAACATATACGCGATGAGTCTCATCGTTTTGCTATAGCAGGACACCGTAACAAACGCCAAAAACAGCGTACACAATCACTATTAGAAGAAATAAATGGAGTAGGTTCAACACGTCGCCAAACATTATTAAAATATTTAGGGGGCATGCAGGGAGTAAAAGCTGCTAATATAGAACAGTTAAAGAAAGTTCCTGGGATCAGCCCTGACATGGCTGAGAAGATATTTAACCATTTGCATGACAAGGGCTAGCCCTTCATGCGAATATAGCAAAAAAGACATATCCAAGTAGTTATGTGGAATATTCCAAACACACTTACAACATTTAGAATTTTTCTTATCCCCGTTTTTTTGGTGATATTTTATTTGCCTTATAGCTGGGCTTTTTTTGCTGCCGCCTTTATTTTTTGGCTTGCATCGATCACCGATATATTAGACGGTTATTTAGCAAGAAAGCTTGAGCAATCAACCCCCTTTGGTGCTTTTTTAGATCCTGTTGCTGATAAAGTAATGGTATGTGCTGCGCTTGTTGCATTAGCTGATCAGTACCAATCAATGTACATGACAATACCCGCACTTATTATTATAAGTCGTGAAATTATTATATCTGCACTTCGTGAATGGATGGCAGAGCAGGGTAAGCGTGGTAATGTTGCTGTATCAAACATGGGTAAAATAAAGACGGCTGCACAAATGTTAGCCATTATCGGTTTGATTTGGCAATACGATACCTGGATGAACTATTTAAGCTTTGCACTATTGTATATTGCGACCTTTTTAACCTTGAGTTCTATGATGCAATATTTACGTGCAGCATGGGGTGAATTGACTAAAAATTAACTCTAAATGTATAATAACGCACCGTTTTAGATAAAAAACAAGCAAACAGTTCAAAACTAGCATTTTTTGTATTGACGCGTTTAATAATCTCTGTAGAATGCGTCCGTGTTGAGAGGGCATAGCCCCCGAGATAAACAAAACGGTAATTAATCAGTTACCTGAATGTTCACATAAATCATCATGTGTTTGTTCAATTTAATTGATAAATAAAATGCGGTACTAGCTCAGTTGGTAGAGCGCGACCTTGCCAAGGTCGAGGTCACGAGTTCGAGCCTCGTGTACCGCTCCAAGTTTATCTCAAGGTTAATACCCCGTACTGGGGCGGAATGGCAGAGTGGCCATGCACCGGATTGCAAATCCGTTTACCTCGGTTCGACTCCGGGTTCCGCCTCCATTTCAACACTCCACACGCTTTAATTAGCAAACTCGATGCCCGAGTGGTGGAATTGGTAGACACAAGGGATTTAAAATCCCTCGACTAACAAGTCGTGCCGGTTCAAGTCCGGCCTCGGGCACCACTTTGTGGTTTAATTGCATTACCAAGTGTAATTTATAAAATGATTAATTTAGAATTAATATGATGCGGTACTAGCTCAGTTGGTAGAGCGCGACCTTGCCAAGGTCGAGGTCACGAGTTCGAGCCTCGTGTACCGCTCCATATTAGTTTTATCCACTTGCTTTTAATAGCAAACTCGATGCCCGAGTGGTGGAATTGGTAGACACAAGGGATTTAAAATCCCTCGACTAACAAGTCGTGCCGG